>JADQBO010000143.1 GCA_016278585.1 Desulfosporosinus sp. | reverse complement strand
GAACCAAATTAACCAAATCATTTTAGTGGTGGATCTACTCGTATCCCTGCTGTTGTAGAAGCTATTAAGAAATTAAGCAATAAAGACCCACATAAAGGGGTTAACCCGGATGAAGTGGTAGCCATGGGTGCAGCCATTCAAGGGGGCGTACTCAGTGGTGAAGTTAAGGATATGATCTTGTTGGATGTTACCCCACTATCGTTAGGGATTGAAACCCTTGGTGGAGTATTCACTCGGATTATTGACCGTAACTCGACCATTCCTACGACTAAATCCCAAACCTTCTCAACGGCTGCAGACAATCAAACCTCTGTCGACATTCATGTCCTCCAAGGGGAACGTGAAATGGCAAATTACAACAAGACTCTGGGACGTTTCCAATTGACCGGAATTCCTCCTGCACCTCGTGGCATCCCACAAATTGAAGTTAAATTTGATATTGATGCCAATGGTATTGTTCACGTCTCGGCAAAAGATGTGGCAACTGGAAATGAACAAAAAGTGACGATTACTTCTTCGACAGGTCTTTCCAAAGAAGATATCGAGAAAATGAAACAAGATGCAGAGGCTCATGCAGAGGAAGATAAAAAACACAGAGAGCTAATTGACGCTAAGAACCAAGCGGATTCCCTAGGATATCAGACTGAAAAAACCTTGAAGGAATTTGAGGGTAAGGGCGATGCTGCCGAAGTTGAAAGCATCAATAAGGCGTTGGAAGAGCTAAAAACCGCAGGTGCTGGTGATAGTGTTGAGGAAATCAATGCTAAAACTGAAGCCTTGAATAAAGTGCTCCATCCTTATATTGAAAAGATGTATCAACAACAAGCGGCTCAAGACCCCAATGCGGGGGCACAACCTGATGCTGAACCATCTAAAAAAGATGATGATGTTGTAGATGCTGAGTTTACAGAAGTAAAGAAGGATGAATAAGGGAGGGCTGGAGTAATTGCTCCGCTCCCCACGGGTGCAAAGGTTGTAAAGCCTTTGTGCCCGCCTTTGTTTGTGGAAAAATCCGAATTGAATTCCTTTAAATTGAATATTCCCTTGTGCTTCAGGCCGAAGGATCATATAATACTATAGGACTTTATTCGATAGCGAACGGCACTAATACCCCCTGCTTTTTTTATAGGGGAAGTAAGAACTAAGCTTCGGGTAACATCTTCTAAGATTTTAATGGGGTAAAAACCCTATCTGAATCAAGATTATTGTTGATTGTCTCAATGGATGGTTAAGCAGGAGTGTGGAGGGAAATAATGAAACGCGATAACTATGAGGTGCTCGGGGTCGAGCGAAATGCTAGTGAACAGGAGATTAAAAAGGCGTACAGAGTTTTAGCTCGCCAGTATCATCCGGATGTGAATCCAGGGAATAAGGAAGCGGAAGAAAAGTTCAAGGAAGTCACGGAAGCATATGATGTTTTAAGTGATCCGGAGAAGAGAGCACGTTATGACCAATTTGGTCATGCTGATCCTAGTCAAGGTGGATTTGGAGATGCTGGGGGCTTCGGTGACATTTTCGATATGTTTTTTGGTGGAGGCGGTGGACAACGACGAAGTGGTCCACAACGGGGTTCCGATTTACGCTATGCTATGACCTTGAGCTTTGAAGAAGCGGTGTTTGGCGTAGAAAAAGAAATCCAGATTCCCCGGGACGAAACATGTACGGATTGTCAGGGTTCTGGGGCTGCACCTGGAACGCATCCTACGACTTGTTCCCAATGTCATGGCAGTGGGCAAGTCAAGGCTATTCAACGCACGCCTTTTGGTCAAATTCAAACGGCAAGAACTTGTCCGAACTGTCAAGGGGAAGGTCGAACTGTTAGTAGCCCGTGCTCTACGTGTCATGGGCAAGGGAAGGTCCGTAAGGTTAAAACGATTAAGATTAGTGTTCCTGAAGGATCCGAAGACGGCTTAAACTTGAGACTTAGTGGAGATGGTGAGGCAGGAGCTAAAGGGGGACCCTCTGGAGACCTTTACATTATTTTACAAGTCAAACCACACAAGTTCTTTGAGCGTGAGGGAAATGACGTTTATTGCGAGATTCCGATCACCTTTGTCCAAGCGGCTCTGGGTGCAGAGATTGATGTTCCTACCCTTGATGGGGTGGTTAACATGAAAATTCCCGAAGGGACACAAACCGCTACGATTTTTAGGCTTAAAGGACACGGTGTACCGCGTCGTCGAGGAACCGGTCGCGGTGATCAGCATGTTCGAGTGGTTTTGACAACTCCAAATAAGCTGAATGAAAAACAAAAGAAACTCTTGCGTGAATTCGGAGAAGTCACGTCTGAACAACAACAAATGGGCAAAAAGTCGTTGTTTGAAAAGTTTAAAGAAAACCTCCGCGATGCGGTAAAGTGAAAAGGAGTCTAAACAATGGATTGGCGTGAAGTGGCGGTAACAGTTTCAGCTGAAGGAGAGGAAACTGTTGCCGATCTTTTTTATCAATTGGGTTGTCCCGGTGTTAGTGTGGAAGATCCTGAACTTTTGTTAAAGTATATGGAATCGGGGGAGTGGGATTACCATGCCTTTGGAGAGGTAGAGCTGACCGGAACCTCTGTAGTTAAGGGTTATTTCCCAGAGGATGAGGAACTTTTAGGAAAGCTTCGCCAGCTTGAACAGGGAATTCGCGAACTCTTGGAACGTTACCCACAATGGGTTGTTCAGAGTAAGGGGCTTTCTTTAAAGGAAGAGGATTGGGAAACTGCCTGGAAAGCCTATTTTAAACCAATTCATATTGGCAAGCATTTTCTGGTTAAACCGACCTGGGAGCAGGCTGAGCTCAGGCCTGGAGACGTTGTTTTAGAACTGGATCCGGGCATGGCTTTCGGTACGGGGACTCATCCTACGACAACGTTATGTTTAGAGACCTTAGAGGACATGATAAAACCAGGACAGAGGGTATTCGATTTAGGGACGGGATCTGGAATTCTAGCGATTGCTGCTGCGAAACTCGGGGCAGAGGTGGAAGCGGTGGATCTTGACTCGGTGGCGATTAAGGTGGCTCAAGAAAATGTCACTGTAAATAAGGTGAACGACCGAGTAAACGTCTTGCGCGGAGATTTAGGGACCGTACTTGTAGGACAGGCAGATGTAGTGATTGCCAATATTATTGCAGATGTCATTTTGATGTTACTTCCAGATTTAAAGCGTATATTGCGCCCAGACGGTGAATTTTTGGCATCGGGCATTATCGAAAATCGGGCCGATGAGGTGGAAGTTGCCCTGAAGGAAGCCGGATTTGAAATAATAGAACGGGTTGAAGATTCTGGCTGGATCTTATTTCGAGCGAGGTGGGCTTAAGGTGAATCGGTTTAAAATTACTGAGCTTGGCCAGGACGTTTTTTGGTTGAGGGATGCAGAACGAGAACATCTGGTTCGGGTGCTCCGACTTTCGCCAGGAGACATGGTGGTGGGTTATGATAATACCGGTAAGGAGTATACCAGTGTTATTGTAAATATTGAGGACAAAAGTGTTACTTGTCGAATTCTTAGTACTGATCAGCCCGATGTAGAGGCTCACGCCTCGGTTTTCATGGTGTCAGGACTCTCTAAAGGGGAAAAGATGGAATGGGTGATTCAGAAAGGAACTGAATTGGGAATGGTCGGTCTGATTCCTTTGCGTGCTAAACGTTCTATCGTACATATTGAAGGAAAAAAGGCTCAGGAGCGGGTCCTTCGCTGGCAAAAAATCGCCTCGGAGGCTTCGAAGCAGTCCCATAGGGTACAGGAACCGAAAATTATGGAGGTTTCTGATTGGAAGGACCTGAAAGGGCGTTTGCCTGAAGATACCCAGTGGATTATACCCTACGAAGAGGAGAGGACCCAGCGTTTGGCCTCGGTGCTTGCAACGATGGACGCTGAACGCCCTGTTGCTGTAATTATTGGTCCTGAGGGAGGGTTTGAGCAGACCGAAGTTGCTTGGGCGCAAGATAATCTTGGTGCTCAAAGTGTCTCGTTGGGACCGAGGATTTTAAGGACGGAGACGGCGGCTTTAGCGGCGTTGACGATGGTG
>JADQBO010000433.1 GCA_016278585.1 Desulfosporosinus sp. | reverse complement strand
CAGGGGATACATCTTCCAGGATCATAAAACTTTAAAACCTACAGAAAAAGGGATCGAACTTATTCGATTAATTAAGGAACGACTACCTCAGGCTCAACTCCTGATTAGTGCGGAGATGACAGGCCAAATGGAATATAGTCTTTCTAAAGTGGAAAAAGGTGAACTAGACATAGAACACTATATGACAGAAGTTGAGGACGCTATTGGGCGAATTATTGAAGAACTGCGTTTGTTTGAAAAAAAACATGGTAAAACTCCGCTTGCCCTGGCCCCAACATCCAATGCTCTAAAAACTGAAAGGGAAACGGAATCAGGAGCAGGAAAAGGAAAAGGAAAGCGACAACGACAAGGAGTAAAAATTGCCTATAAGAAGGAGAATAAGGCCCCAGAATCTACGAAAACAGATGAGAGGGTAGTAACTAGTAAGAGCTATTCTGAAGGGTTAGGGAACTGCCCTAAGTGCGGTGGAGAGGTGATCGAAGGGCAGAAGGGATTCGGATGTTCGAATTGGAGAGAAGGATGTCGTTTTGTGCTATGGAAGACCCCGATCTGTGGTAAGATTCTTACCCCAAATCAGATAAAGAGCCTGCTAAAGAAAGGGAAAACTCCTTTGATTAAAGGATTTAAATCAAAATCTGGAAATACTTTTACTGCCTGCTTGATCTGGGGAAATTCATCCGAGGCTAAATTGAAGTTTGAGTTCCAAAAGCCATGAAACAAACGTTTACGCTAGGGCAGAAAATCAGACAATTACTTGGGATTATACTTCCCATATTAGTCACTCAAGTTGCGATGTTTTCGATGAGTTTTTTTGATACTATCATGTCAGGGCAAGCGAGTACCCCTGATTTAGCAGGGGTAGCGATCGGTTCAAGTTTATGGGTGCCCATCGGTGCTGGATTAGGTGGCATTTTCGTGGCTGTAACTCCAATAGTAGCTCAATTAATTGGAGCGAGGCACAAAGAAGACATAGCTTTTAAAGTTTTACAGGGAGTATACTTGACAGTAGTAATCTCTGGTCTCGTTATCATCGTTGGTGGGCTTACTATAGATCCAATTCTATCTCTTATGGGTTTAGAGGATGCAGTTCGTCACATTGCACGTAACTACTTGTTGGCTTTAGCCTTTGGTATTCCTGCATTATTTTTATATCAGGTCTTACGTTCATTTATTGATGCTTTAGGAAAAACTAGAGTAACAATGATAATAACCTTGCTTTCCTTACCGATTAATCTATTCTTTAATTATGTTCTAATCTTTGGAAAGTTTGGCTTTCCAGCACTAGGCGGTGTAGGTGCAGGAGTAGCGTCGGCAATCACTTATTGGTGTCTAACTCTTATTGCGTTAACCTTAATTATACGGCATGACTTATTTTCTTCATATTCTGTATTTACACGTTTCGTTGGAATATCCCTTAAAGAGTGGAAGGAACAACTAAAGATTGGTTTGCCTATAGGGTTTGCCATTTTTGTAGAGACTAGTATTTTTGCAGCTGTGGCTTTACTTATGAGTAGTTTTAATACGGTAACGATCGCAGCACATCAGGTCGCCATGAATTTTGCTACTATGCTTTATATGGTACCCCTTAGTATTTCCTCGGGCTTAACAATTTTAGTAGGGTATGAAGTTGGTGCTGGAAGATATAAAGATGCTCGCCACTACAGCTATCTAGGTATGGGGATGTCAGTAGGTATGGCTTGCGTCTGTGCTGTTGTTTTACTGATTTTTAGTAAACAAGTGGCTGCTTTGTATTCAAGGGAAGTCGAGGTCATCCAAATGGCCCAACATTTCCTTATTTACGCAGTGTTTTTTCAGCTTTCGGACGCCATTGCAGCCCCAATTCAAGGAGCCCTGCGGGGCTATAAGGATGTGAACATTACGTTCATTACAGCATGTATCTCTTATTGGGTTATTGGATTGCCAATAGGGTACTACATGGCTGGCAACACTTCATTAGGGGCAAGTGGTTACTGGATTGGTCTAATAATAGGATTAGCAGTCAGCGCGATTAGTTTATCAGGCCGCCTTTTGGTGGTACAAGGTCGACAGAGAAATTCAGGGCTGCATAACAAACTCTATTGAGAACAAGAAAATGAAAAGAAACCCATCTAGTGACTGGGTTTCTTTTCATTTTGCGTTTCTATTATTATACTTCTTGAAAAGACTTAATCGGGAAGAACAGAATCTCTGTGATTTAAGGTCCGATGATTTTTGGCTGTCTGGTTTCTGCCGGCCCGCTATCATCAAACTAATGTGGTAACGTTGGTTGAGGCTGAACACTTTCGAACACGTTGTAAGACTCTCCTAAGTCCGGGCTGGAAGAAGGTCTATGAATTTGATGAAAGGAAGGAAAATCAGTCTTCCTGACTTACAGCAATATTTCGATAATTAAGTCTTGGTGACTTATATGAGTCATCAAGACTTAATTAAAAAGTTATAATCTTTATATTACTCTGTGTTAAGCTTTTGGGGGTTGGCTAGATGGGACCTGAAAGCTTAGCATAAGTCCTTGGAAATACGTACATAGTCAACTACTATTAAACTTTCTGAGATAACATATTAATTTATGTGATAATTGGCAAAGAACTTGCAATTAAAAATTTGAGACAGAAGTTAAGCATTTTATACAAAGGAGGTTTTGATGGTCATTTCAGGGCATTGAAATATTTGAATCAAAGGAGGGTTCTAGCGGGCATCAGCATAGGATTGTTTTTCACGGACCTGAAAATACCAAGAAGGTAATAGCCATGGATTTCGTTTTCGTAAAACATACTATAGATAGACACGTGGAATTTATCAGCTGACTTATCTTCTTAAACCCGGTTCTCAGATTAAATCACAAGAAAGGGTGAATAAATTGTCACAAGAGAAACTGGAAAAGATACCTAAATCTCAAGGTATATATGCTCGTATTAATCCTGTTGTTTTCTGGGGCAGTGCTATTTTATGTTTTGCGTTATATGCCCCAATGCTTTTTTTTGGTACAGAACTTCAACCCTATGTTTCAATCATATTAAAAGCTATAACCTATAGAATGGACTGGTTATGGTTATTATTTGCTTTGGGCTGTGTATTTTTTTCACTTTGGTTAGCTTTTGGCAGATATGGCAATGTAAAATTGGGCGGAAAAGATGATAAACCTGAATTCTCAAACTTCAGTTGGATATCGATGATGTTCACAGGGGGGGTCGGAGCAGGTTTAGTTTATTGGTCCATGGCTGAGCCTATTTTTTATCTTAAGTGGCCTCCTTACTGGGGTGAGCCATTTTCAGCGCAAGCTGCGCAATTCTCTCTTGCTTATGGAATATTTCACTGGGGCGTTACGGCCTGGGCTATCTTTGTCCCAGGGGCCATCGCCTTTGCCTACATGATTCACGTAAGAAAAAAACCCTACTTCTACCCAAGCTATGCTTGCAGGGGAATATTGGGGGACCGGGTTGACGGATGGCTTGGCAGAGTCATCGATATATTTGTTATTATCGGTCTGGTAGGCGGATTAGGGACTACCTTAGGAACGGTTGTACCTATGATATCGGCTGTAAGCGCCAATATGCTAGGTATTGAGAATTCTATGACAGTAAAAATTGCGGTCACACTGGTGATTGCAGCGGTATTTGCTTATAGTGCTTACTCCGGCTTAAAAGGCGGAATTAAAAAATTGTCGGAATTAAATAGTTGGTTGTGTATGGGATTATTAGCGTTTATTATCCTTGTAGGCCCTACCTTTTTTATGCTATCCTTTTATGTTGACAGCCTAGGGGTTTGGGCTACTAACTTTTTACGGATGAGTTTATATACAGATCCGATTACCAAATCTGGTTTTCCTCAAGACTGGACAGTATTTTACTGGGCCTGGTGGGGAGCATGGGCTATGTATTTCGGATTATTTGTTGCCAGGATCTCCAAGGGGAGAACCATAAGAAACGTTGTTCTAAATATGATGGTTGTAACGACAATCGGATGTTCACTGTTCTTCTTAGTGTTCGGCACCTATGCAGTAGATCTTCAGCTTAATC
>JADQBO010000104.1 GCA_016278585.1 Desulfosporosinus sp. | reverse complement strand
CCGTGATGGAAAATAACCTCCGGGGTACAATAGGCCATAGTTAACTTGGGCCTTACTAATTAATTCGTCGAACGTGGTGGCTGATATTTCGTTGGCAGCCTTAATCGCTATGAGCGCACAGGCAATGGCGTCAGACTCGGCATTATGATGATTTAATTTAATCTCAAGCATGGATGATAAACCATCTAACTTATAATTTAACTGATTGGGCCATACCTTTTTTGAAATAACCAGGGTACATGCATAATTGATTTCAGGATAAGGTATTTGATATTGATCCAAAGTTTCTCGAAGAACACCCATGTCAAAGCTTGCATTGTGAGCAATTATTGGTGCTCCTTCAAAATATTCCTTAATAGATTCCCAGAGATCGTCAAACTTGAGCTTGTCTTTTACATCCTCTTTTGTAATTCCATGTATCGTGTAGTTAATAAACTTAAAATTTTGCTCAGGTGGTTGAATAAGAAAATGTTTCGTTTCGATAATTTTTCCGTCTTTAACAACCGCAATGCCTATGGCGCATGAACTTGAAAGTTTTTCGTTGGCAGTTTCAAAATCAATCGCTACAAAGTTCACAACTTTAACTCCCTCCGTATCCCCACAATTCCATTCCTTCGCTTATTTTAGATAATGCACTAGCTTTCCATGAATCATTGGTTTTTCCTGCCATGCGACATTCTTAATGGTTTTGCGACTATTTAGTTGAATGAATAATTTTGGCTATAGGTTAACACTGGTCTACCTAGTACAAAGTTCTGTTATTTAACGTACCTTTGTGCGTTTACTAATAATTGTGAACAATTCAAACACTCATGGTATAATATGGGTGGAAATTGTCGAGAAATGCTGTCCCCCTGTTTTAAGGGTAGTATAAATTTATTGCGAGGTTACCCAAATGAAATATAACCAGTTTATGAATGATAAAATCTATACCCAGATTAAAAAAGAAATTGATAGCTTTCTAAACCATAAAATTCCCTTGGAAAGACTTTTTTCCGCTGCCGAAAACATTAATGATGATATGCCTGTTTTCCTACAGAGCCCGGAAGGGCAAGCTCTATTTAAGAAGATTGTTATGAGGCTTGTCGAGGAGAAGATCCTTTCTCCGGTGGGTAAAGCCAATACAGCGCAAGGGTTGAATCTCAAATACCGAATCAAGCAAAGTGAGGAAGAAAAAGATCAGGAGTTAGTCGCCCACATTATTCGTACTATCCAGCCTCCAGCTAAGCTGGACTATTATCTTAAAAATCCCCAGGACTATGTCGATGATCAGGCCATCATCGGGATTATTTTCAGCTGCCTTAGACAACAGAACAGGGGCCGCATGACAGTTAATGAAAGAGCTTATCAGCTTTTTGGCGACGAGAAGTTTTTCAAGGGGGATGACAAGAAAAGAAGCATTGGGGAAATGGTATTGAAAAGACTGGGGCTCAATTACGAAAGCATCGGGTGTCTGGAAACGGTAGAACCGTTTTTTAGTTTTCATAACAAAGAATTTCATGCTCTGTCTACACGAAATATTTATATCATTGAAAACAAGGATACTTTTTGGTCGTTTAAACGGAATATCCTTGACGCTCCTTCAAATATTCAAGCGGACATGCTGATTTATGGCGAGGGTAAGAAGATTATCAGCAGTTTCCGCTTTGTTGAGGAGTACGAAGTGGATGCACGATACGATAAATTCTTTTATTTTGGGGATGTTGATCCGGAAGGGATCAACATCTATTGTCAACTTGTGGACGAATATCAGCAATACCATATCCGTCCTTTTGCAGAAGGCTACCAGGCTGTCTGCGAGATTGGCATGTCCAGAGCTCCGGTCAAGACGCCGAAAGCGCAGCGTTTCAGCAAAGAGAACGTCAATCGGTTTATCCAACACTTGGAGGAATCCTCAGTAGCTAAGGAATTAAGGACAGAAGACGCCCGGATTTGGACCGTTATGCTTAGAGAGCATCTCGAAGGGGGCTTTTATATTCCTCAGGAAGCATTATCCGCTGTCCTAATAAAAGAACGATTTGGAGAGAGCATCTATGATGGATCCCCGAAGGAATAGTCCTTTATACGATGATGATGACATCCTGGCCAGAGAAATCATCAGGGAAAACACAGGGGGAATAGACCCTGAGCTTTCCCTAGTTGACGACTTTCTTGAAGAACTGGAGATGCGGGTGGAACAGATCAAGGTCTATTATCCCATCATGGAACTTCTGCGGAAGCGGAAGACGGACGAGCAATTCTCCTATCTGGTTCCGGAACTATGTTTTTTGATCCTGTCATATCTAATCTATGAAGGCAAGCTAAAGCATAGAGGGATAACCTTTCAAGAACTGCAATCATTTTTGGCTAAAGCACTGAATCATATTCTGTCGGGTATCTCAGAGGAAGAGGAGACGGGGCAACTGACGGCGGAAATTCTGGACGGGCTGCAAAATGGAGGCAGGAATTTTAGTCTCAAAACCTATAGCTTAACAGGGGAAAGCTTCAGGGAAAAGTATGTAAAATTCCTAGAGATTAGGCAGTCCGAGGAGGGAGCGCTTCAATACTTTATCACGGACCAGGGTGTAGACTTTTACCTGAAGACCAAGGAGTTTCCCGAAGAAACCAAGATCACCATCAACCTGCTACTCTTTCAGAAACAGATGGAAAAAGGTGCATTCGGATTTGCATATGAAACTGTCAGAAGGCTAAATATGGAGGTCCAGAAAAAGAAAGACCGTAAATACGCTTTGCTCGAAGCATTGATGTATGGCCTCCAGGATGTAGGTGAAGATTACGCCAGATATCACAAGAGCGTGGTGTTGCAGTTCCAGGAAGAAGCTGAGTTGTTTACAACGGCAGTCAAAAATGTCAGTAGCGCTTATAGCGAGTATGTGGAGCGCATCAATGACTCGGAAGCGACGGAAAAAGAAATACGAACGTTTACTTTGATAAAAATCATCGAGAAGGAAATCGGCAAAGCGCAGACCTTTCATACTCAGCTCTTGAAGGAAGCAGTGAGCTTTACCAAGGAGTACGACCAAGCTCTGGCCGTGCGCAGAAAAGCCATATTCACGGAACGGTTCAACTTTCAAGGGGAATTGGAAAAACTACTGAACCAGAATGCAAATCCCGAAGCCCTGAAGTTTTTGTTTGAGCCTTTGCTCAATCCTTATGTGCGTAAAAGCTTCAACCCCTTGCGGGCTTTTGAGACGCAGCGGGTGATGAAGAGCCGGCAAGAGCCCGAGGAACAACAAGAAAATGACCTTCCGTCCAGAAGGGAAACAATTGACCATCACACGGGTCGACGGGTGAGAAAGAACTTCTGCTTTTATGCGGCCAAACTTTTATACGCGCTAGATACACCCGAACGGCAAGTCAGTCTGCGAGATTTCTGCAGTGGTTTGATCGCCAGGTATTCGGAGGATGTCGTCTATAACGGGGATTTTATCAGCTTCCTCCTGGAACTGAACCGGGAAAAACTCTTAGGGGAACGCATAAGGATCAATCGTTTTGCTGACGCCAAGATCCAAGTGGAGGAAGAACTGAAAACGCTGGAAGAGGTATTTATTCAAGCTGCGTTGGCTGCGCATCTCGACGGTAAAATCTATCAGGTAACAGTGGAGAGTTTTCCGGAAGATGAAGTCGAGCTATTGCCGGGCTTGAAAATCACCAATATGCTGTTCAGAGTAGGGGGTTCCTGATAATGACAGAGGCAATGGATGTGCTGGATGATGCCCTGGAAATCTTGAAGGCTCTTTTGCAGGGCGAAGAAGTGAGCAAAACCAAGAATGCCCTTTTATATGAAAAATACCGTTACCGTTCCAGAGTTGAGGACATGCTCTATCATGTTACAGGTAAACTGGAACTTCAGGTGTATGCAGGCCAGGATAGGCTCTTTATTTGTCCGGAGGTGGGCAGCAGACTTTTCGGCTGGACCAACGAAGAGCTGCGGGATAAGATCAGTTATATTACAACGAACAGTGAATTGTTTACCGGATATTTTATCATCATGACGCTGGTAACTCTTTTCTACAGGGAAG
>JADQBO010000474.1 GCA_016278585.1 Desulfosporosinus sp. | reverse complement strand
CCTATTCCCGTTTCTCCCAATTTAACAACATTATATCCAGGCAACATACGAATCTGTGGGTTTAACCCCGCTCTTCTTTCAGTTAGAAAGGCCCCTAGGGCAAGTGCCCAATCTTCTAGACCATCCTCATTCCATTCTGAACGAGGGGAAAGCTCAATTTCAATCCAAGGCATTTTCTTATCTCCTTTACAACCGGATCAACACATGATGGTTTAGTGTTTCACCAGAGTGTAAAGTCTATGCCAGTCTAGCGCAGTCGTTCTAAAAGTGTCCAACTCCGCTCCTCGAAGTCATAGAACAACAGCCATATAATCTGAAAATCGGAAGGGGGTACGACAATACTTGGAGCGTAGGCTTCGAAATTACACATGTAAAACAACGGAGAAACAGCCCTAATTAAGAGAGCCAAAGGGTACTCATGATTATATCCTTTAGCCTTCTCGCTCTTTTGTTGTAATAAATTATTAAGCCGTCGAACATACTCCTCAATGTATTCAGGAGCTGGAGGATAATCATGTTCCTCAGATCGTCCAAAGA
Organism: Desulfosporosinus sp.; assembly: GCA_016278585.1. GTDB lineage: Bacteria > Bacillota > Desulfitobacteriia > Desulfitobacteriales > Desulfitobacteriaceae > Desulfosporosinus. The sequence continues at coordinate 3,493 of JADQBO010000474.1, read as the reverse complement.
TAAAACGAGCCTCCTCCGAATCGTAGAAAAGGTGGGTCACCTCCACGCCTAGGCGTGTTCCATCTGCTTGATTTTCGATTACAATGTCGGGTCGATCAGCATGCCTAAATATTTTATAGTTTTTCCCCTGTTGGTTATTTAGTAGTTCAACTAAAGCCTGAGCCGCACTTTCTTCAATGAGCCATTTCTCATCAAGAAACTCTACCAAAATGTCTCCCCCCTAGTCCAGCGAGTAACTTACTTTATCAAATCTGGAAAACCCGACCAGTGATTGAACACCGATCTGACGTAACAATTGGCTCGCTTCGTCCAGATCCCGCCCAACATTTTCCGCACAATGGGCATCTGATCCTAACGTAAATTCAATCCCTCGTCGGTGAATTTCCTCCATCAAGCGTCTCTCCGGGTAGAATTCCTGAACAGGTTTATACCGGCCATTCGTATTAACTTCTAGCACCAAGCCCCGTTCAGCAACCGTTGTTAACGCCTCATCCGCAAGTGTTAAGATATCCTTTCCCGGCCGCACGCCAAAGACTTTAATAAGGTCAAAATGGCCGATCGTGGTGAATAGCCCGCTTTTAGCAGCGAGGGTCACAACCTCAAAATACCTCCTATAAAACTCATCGGCATCTTTCTTCCGATGCATGTGTTCTTCTTCCGGGATATCAAAAACCCACCCATCGAACTCATGCACTGATCCTATTACAAAATCGAAGGAAAACTGATCCAACAAATTCTTGATTCTTCCTTCTTCATACGGACGATATTCCGCCTCTAACCCAACTCTTACTTCTAAATGAGGATAGTCTTTTGCCACTTCACGTATTAAGGGAAAGTTCATTTGATCCCAGTAATAATCGTGATCTGCAAAGCCAATTTCTTTTAATCCTCGTCGGGACGCTTCATCTAAAAATGCCCGAATGGTTTCCCGGTTAGCCTCTCGATCGTTATGCCCGAGAGGATGAACATGTAAATCCAACATCTCTAATGTTACCTCCCCTTAATCTCTATAGAGTTTGTACTCCGGTCTTTATTATTAGATACGGATGTATATCGAGGTCTGAGCGCGCCATCTTCGTTGTTGGTGCTGCTAAATCCGCCAAGAAGTTGCCGGTTAGTTTAACATCCGTTCGCCCTACGATTTGACCCTTTATAATCCGCAAGCTATGAGGTGCACTTAGAGAATACGATCCAGAAACTGAATCCTGGGTATGCAGCCCCAGCACTGATAAAACTAAAACCCCATCTTCCACGCCTTTTAAAGCCTCAACCCAAGGAACCTCTGTCTTATGCTTAAGGTACAGTCCCGCTGTTCCTTGAGGAATTGCCGTCGGTTTAGTACCCCAACGCACAGCATCTTTAACCTTTAAAAAGGGAGTCTTTAATTGTCCTTCCTGGACTAACACGGTTCGATTTGCAGGGATCCCCTCAGGGGTCACTAAATAAGACCCCAATTCTAGCGGACGGAGGGGATCAATGATTAAAGAGACTTGTTCGTCAAACACTGGGGTGTGATTTATAAAACTCTCCTTAGAAAAAGCCCCCTGCCCCTCAATCACTCGATTTCCTGAAAAATTGGGGAGTATAAACTGCCTTAACATATCTTCCGTCATAGAGGGTGCCAGAATAACTTGTGTTTTAGGCCCAACAGGTGTAGCTTCCTTCTGCATCCACTCATATTGATTCACCGTCTGAGACCATAAACCCTCCTGCTCTCCAGGTCTAAACAGTCGACGCTTAGCAAACCCGCCCCCAACCAAACTGTCAAATGAAAACCAAGATACAAATTGAGATTGCTGATATGTAACAGCGAGCCCGGTTGAAGTTCGAACATGCCGATAGCCCCAAGCTGCCTGAATACTCCCTTGCATTTTAGCCTGCGAGGGTTTATCACTAAGCCAACCATTTACCTGCTCAAATAAAATCTTGTCCTCTCCATTAATGATCTTTTTTATGGCTCGGTCCTCAACCGCAACAAGAGGCAAGGATTCCGGAGCAGGGATATGTATAGCATCTGGATCTTCATAAGAGGCCTGCCTCCATTGTTCTAATTCCTGATGCCAGTACCCAGGATTATTGGAAAACGGAAGCTGCACCATAGCCTGACTGCATGTTCCATCCGCCCAGACCAGAAAAACATCTCCGCTCTCCCCTTGTCGATAACTTGGTGGCGTATAAACACTACCGGGCGAATTATCTTTTATCCCTAAGGCTACAGTTTCTGATTCATGAACTACGATTCGCCAAGCCGAGAGCCTGAGCTCCTCCTTGTTAGGTGCCTGCTGAGACTGGTAGAGCAGATCCTCTAATTGGGCAATGAGTTTCATGCCTGTTCACCCCCTAAACTAACTTGTTGATCGACATCCATCAGTAGATATCGATGGCTTCCTCCGCTTGATGCCACGGATTGCCCACCTTTTCCGCAAGTACCGATAGCATCATAACACCCTTCACCAAGCCCTCCACGAATCGCTTCTAAAGCAGAAAGAATTTTTCCACTAAAAATCGAAGGCTGATAAATCGGCAGTTCTGGATCTGCAACATCAATAATCCCATCACATTGAAAAACATAATCCCCCGTTTTAGGATTCACTTGGCCGCCACGGTATCCTAAAAGAAGTAGATTCTTCTCCCCTTCTTGTAACTCACCATGTTCTAAAAGGGTTTCCCTCACAGCTTTTACTTCATCCATCAAATGCTCCGCTGGAGTTAAAGGAAGCATGCGGTCAACTTGCAAACGAATATTGCTCATTCGGGGCAATGGAATATGACCGTAACTCTCCGCTCGCCCAGCACCAGTCATAGGGATTCCTGCTTCTTCAGCTGAAAAGATATCCCCTAACCCAGCTTCCAACACCCCATCTCGCACTATGGTGACCGTTTGTCTAGGAAGCCCGTTGGCGGAATAGGGTTGATTTGCCCAGTCCCCAACAATTGGGCCATCGATAATATTTACACCTGGTCTAGCAACACGCAGCCCCTTCCGCAATTTCCCCTCTTCACCGAGAACAGATTCATTCATATGATCAGATTCTACGGCATGTCCAAAGGCCTCGTGTGCTAGCCCTTTCGCTAAACCATAATCAATAATCAGAGGATAATGACCATTAGGTAACTGGGGTGCACCACACACTTCCAGTGCAAATCCAGCCCTGTCCACGGCCTTCTTCTCTAGAACATGATCCTCTAATTCTTCAAAGAGTAGCGTTGCATCCATCCCACTGCGGTGAATTAATGTGCTCTGAGCTTTACCATGCTTCCGAACCGTCCCTTGATGCATCAGAACCGCTCGTGGAATTACAAAGGACACGAACGTGCCATCTGATCGTCCGATACACCACACTTCTTCGACCTGGCGATAACTTGATTGCCATACCCCCTCAGGGAAAACACTCCGCAGCCGGGAATGGAGGGTCATCACCATTTCTTCAAGGTCCGCCAAAGAGATCTCCCCAAACCTTTTTTGGGCGGTATTTTCTACCTCCTCTAAAAC
>JADQBO010000052.1 GCA_016278585.1 Desulfosporosinus sp. | reverse complement strand
TAAAAACACTTTCTGTGGTAAAACTTCGCAACCTAATAAGAGACTACAAAGAACTTGACATTGCAGGCAGGGCCGTTTCAAAAGCAAACAAAGAATTACTGCTCCGGAAACTGAAGGAATTTTACGAGCGGGCTAGTGAGATGTAGCTTGATGGCAGGTGGTAATCAGTAAAGACAGCGACGGAAGGAGTAATAAGTTGGAAAACTTCGATTATGATTTACAATCCGTGCAAGAAACCAGAAATCTTGCTCGTCAAGGAAAACTGGCTCAAACCCAACTTGCAAAACTTGATGGCGAGCAGATTGATAAAATTATCCGTAACATGGTGAAAGTTGCTGAGGAGAATGCCGTTTCCCTGGCAAAATTGGCGGTGGAGGAAACCGGATTTGGTAAGGTGGAAGATAAAATCTTCAAAAATCGATTTGCTTCCACTGAACTATATGAGTTTATTAAACCTATGCAAACTATTGGAGTCATCAAAGATGATAAAGTTAATAGAACTATGGAAATCGCAGAACCGGCTGGGTTACTCATGGGGATTATTCCCTCAACCAATCCTACATCAACAGCTATTTACAAATCCATTATTGCCATTAAAGCTCGTAATGGGATTGTCTTCTCTCCCCATCCTTCAGCACTGAAATGTACACTTCAAGCAGCCAAACTGATGAATGATGCTGCTGTAGCTGCCGGTGCTCCAGCCAATATCATAGGGTGTATTTCAAAACCTTCCATGGCTGCAACCAATGAACTTATGAAATGTGATGAAGTCGCCATGATTATTGCAACCGGTGGTTCAGCTATGGTCAAGGCTGCCTATAGCGCAGGGAAACCTGCCTTAGGTGTTGGTCCGGGTAATGTCCCGGCCTATATCGAAAAAACTGCTAATATCTCCAAAGCAGTTAAGAATATAATTGCCAGTAAAACCTTTGACAACGGCACTATCTGTGCTTCCGAGCAATCGGTTATTGTTGAAGAATGCATTCGTGATCAAGTTATGGAGGAGTTCAAACGCCAAGGTGGCTATTTCATGACCCCAGGGGAAACAGACCTAGTTTCTAGGAAATTATTTGTCCGCGGTCATGCTATGAACGCCAAGATGGTAGGAAGATCAGCTGCAGACATTGCAGAAGGTGCTGGCATAACCATTCCCCCAGGAACAAAAGTTTTGTTAGGTGAACAACAGGGCGTAGGGCAAGAATATCCGTTATCTTATGAAAAGTTGACCACCGTGCTGGCATTCTATACCGTAAAGGATTGGCATGAAGCCTGTGAGCTATGCATCGAACTATTGAATAATGGTGGTGTAGGACACAGCCTTTCTATTCACACAGAGAATCAGGAAATGGTCATGAAGTTTGCTGAAAAGCCCGTATTTAGGATTTTGGTCAACACAGCCTCCAGTCAAGGCGGTGTAGGGGCAAGTACAGGACTTTCCCCGTCCTTCACATTGGGTTGCGGTACTTGGGGCGGAAGTGCAACCTCCGATAATGTAACCCCAATGCACTTAATCAATATAAAACGTGTTGCCTATGGAATTAAAGACGTTACCGAAAACACATCTTCCTCCCATTCAGACTGCGTGGCACAGAATAGTAGCCCCAGTGCCATCAGTGACGATCAGATAATGAACGTTGTAAATGAAGTAATTCAGCTATTGAAACAAAGAGGTGGTAACTAAACGTGGGGAAGTATGACGCTTTAGCAACGCTTCTGCTAGAAGCAATCAAAGAGGGGGGGGATTTTACAAAGGACTTAAGCTCCATACCTGTGGGAATATCGAATCGTCATATACACCTATCTCAAGCAGACTTGGAAACTCTGTTTGGTGAAGGATACCAATTGACAAAAACTAAGGATTTGTCCCAACCCATGCAATATGCGTGCAAGGAAACTCTGACCATAGCCGGACCCAAGGGTGCTATTGAAAAGGTTCGTATCCTCGGGCCAGCGCGAAGCGAATCCCAGGTAGAAATACTCCAAGCAGATTGTTTCAAACTTGGTATAACCGCCCCTGTGAGGTTGTCTGGAGACTTGCAAAGGACTCCTGGAATTACTCTGATTGGTCCTCAAGGAAGTGTCTTCCTTTCCCAAGGTCTTTTGATTGCCCAGCGTCATATTCATATGAACCTGGAAGATGCCAAACACTTTGGTGTATCCGATGGAGAACAGGTGACCATCCAAATAGACGGACTTCGGGGAGGAACTTACTCGAATGTCGTCATTAGAGCCAACAATATCTCGTCGCTAGAGTTTCATATTGATATGGAAGAAGCGAATGCCATGCATCTCGTTTCGACCTCAAGAATAACAATTTTAAAATAAAATTTTAGGAGGAAACAAAAATGAGTAGATCAGAAGCTTTAGGATTAATTGAAACAAAGGGTTTAGTAGGAGCAATTGAAGCAGCAGATGCCATGGTTAAAGCGGCTAACGTTCAGCTGATTGGTTATGAAAAAGTTGGCGGTGCTCTAGTAACTGTTATGGTAAGAGGCGATGTTGGTGCTGTAAAAGCTGCAACCGATGCTGGTGCTGCAGCAGCTCAGCGAGTAGGAGAGCTCATCTCCGTTCATGTCATTCCCCGTCCACACGGTGATGTAGAAATGATGCTCCCTGGAGCCAAGAAAGAAGCATAATCCACCCATAGAAGATACGGCAAAGGTCAAACTCTCGTTTAGAGGTTTGGCCTTTGTCTTTTTAATAGCAGTATTTACCATACAATTTTCGACTAAATCTCTCTCCTGTTTACATTTTTAGCATAGTATTGTATTATAAAGATTAACTATATCCGAATCTGTGACTTCCTTAACTTTTAGTTTCAGCCAACTAAAAGGCCTAGTCACTTGTCCTCGGATGCTTTTTTTTTGGGATTGATCTGCCAAGCTAATTGGATTCTCACTCATAGAAAAGGAAGTTTTGGCAAATATGAGCAACATTGAAAAAACTTTAAAAGATTTAACAGATTCCAACCTATATTCACGCTATTGCGGACTATTATCCTTATCCAATAGTTCATTGCAGTTGATAGATACCAATGGCAATAGTTTGCTGGAGTTTAATCCGTCTCCCGATTTTTGTAAATTTGTTTGCCAAGAGGATGAAACTCGAATATGCCAAGACTATATTTCAAGATTTAAATCAGATAAGGAAGACCGATTTATATGTAAGTATGGATTGTCAAACGTTCTTCTGCCAATCAATATTAACGACCAGACCCTAGGCTATGTTGTTGGAGCACAAGTTTATTCCCAGGATAGTGAATATCAGAAATATCTGATTGATATAACGGCCATAGCAAAGGATAAAAAACTCGACCCAGAATTTATTGCTAAATCAATTTCTGCGATCAAAACCATCGAAGAGAATAAAATTGAAATGCATGAGCAGCTTTGCAACCATATCGCCCAAAACATTTGCTATGACCTTTCTCAAAACATCCATACTACGGATAAAGACATAGCAAGATTATCAATCGAAAAAGAAATGCTGGAAAAAAAGATTATTGACTTGGAAGCAAAAAACATGTCTTTAGTTATTAATCCGCATTTCCTATTTAATACTCTAAACTCTATAGCCCGTATTGCATATTTTGAAAAATCCCATACAACAGAAGAACTAATATATTGTCTTTCAGATTTATTGCGGTACAACTTAAAGCAAGATGATGAGTTGCACACCATTGGAGCCGAGATGGATAATATCGGGAAGTATCTTTACATTCAAAAGATAAGATTTAAGAATCGTTTGGAATATGAGATTGATATAGCAGATCATATTAAGGCGCATAGAATACCTAATATGATCATACAGCCTATTGTTGAGAATGCCCTTATCCATGGCATTACCCCTAAGAGAGATGGGGGCAAAATAAAAATTTATGCAGAAAAATATAAGGATGACATCAATATTTTTGTTATGGATAATGGGAATGGTTTTCCGAAGGAAGTTTTACAAAGCTTGGAGCAATCGGAAAATAGATTGGGAATAGGTTTTCGCAGTACGGACAAGCGTTTAAAACGGTATTTTGGAGAAAATTATGGATTAAAAATTGC
>JADQBO010000123.1 GCA_016278585.1 Desulfosporosinus sp. | reverse complement strand
TGGACATCAACCTAAATCCGTCTATGTAATGCCTCACGGTGGAAACACCTTTCCGATCGTGAATGTCTTAAAGTCAAACTAATTTACGTAAATTATGGGCTGTGCTAAAAAGATTTTACCATCTTCAATCGTAATGGTGTAGTGCACGAGTTAAGGGGATGATGACGAGTATATCCTCGGCTTGGTAGCATCCGGTATCCCTCGCATCACCCTTGACGTTTGACCTACGTTTTTATATAAAAATTTCCCGACTAAAAGGTTTTTGCGAACATTTCTTGAAAGCTATATAAATTCAGAAGAAATACCCTCAACATCACATTTATGATATGAGGGTATTCTTATTTAGCCTCTTTTAAATTGTCCTTGACAGAGGGTCCACTTTATTTCAATTGTAACATGAGGAAGTTTTTTGAGGGTTTGATTATAATAACTCGATAATCAATTATAGATACGTATAGAGGTATTAAACTAATAAATATTTTGTTCGAACATCTTCATTTTCAGCTAATTCCTCGACGGTCCCGTTAAAACGTACTTGTCCTCGTTCAAGGACATAACATCGATCGGCTAATTTTAAGGCAGATTTGAGGTTTTGTTCCGCTAAGAGAATCGATATGCCTGTTGAGCATAACTCGAGGATTTGCTCTTCCAATTCCCGAACGATTAAAGGTGCTAGTCCCTCGGTTGGCTCATCCAATATTAGAAGCTCAGGGTTTCCAAGCAGAGCCCTAGCAATACTTAACATTTGCTGTTCTCCTCCACTTAAGTTTCCACCTCGACGATTTTCTACTCGTTTCAGAACAGGAAATAACCCGTGGACTTTATCTAAATCCCAAGCACCTGGTTTGATTCCTGCTGCGATTTCGAGATTTTCACGAACTGACAAGTCTGCAAAGATCCTGCGGTTATCAGGGACAAAACTTATCCCTAATTTTACCATACGATTAGTGGCCGTTTTGGTAATCTCCTGACCTTTATAATAGATTTGCCCGGTTTTCGGTGGGGTAAGGCCAACGATGCTTTTAAGTGTCGTTGTCTTGCCAATTCCGTTACGACCAAGCAAGCAGACTACTTCGCCTTTACTTACCTGTAAGGATAAACCGAACAAGATATGGCTTAATCCGTAATAGGTATGAATTTCTCTAACGTCTAACATCATTCAGTTTCCCCCAAATAGGCATTTTGTACAGACTTATCATTTCTAATGTCTTCAGGAAGACCTTGAGCAATTGTTTTGCCTTGGTGTAGAACCATAATTTTTTGAGCAACATCAAAGACTAATTCCATATCGTGCTCAGTGAGCAAAATTGTAAGGCCTTTTTCCTGGGATAATTGTTTAATAAGATTAACTATTTTGCGGGTTTCTTCTGATGACATTCCAGCAGTGGGCTCATCTAAGAGAAGGAGTTCGGGTTTGCTACCTAGAGCAATTGCAATTTCCAGGACTTTTTGATCCCCATAGGAAAGGGAGCTACAGGAACGATCCTTATAATCAAATAATCCGAAACTTTGTAAAACCTCTAGTGTCTCTTCAATAAGAAGCTTTTTTGAGGGTCTAAAGAAATTCCGGTCCAAACCATGTTTAGCGATAACAGACGTTTGTATGTTTTCAAAAACCGTAAGACTTGTAAAAATATTGATTAACTGAAAAGACCTGGCCATTCCTTTATGGCAAATTTTAGAGGGAGCTAAATTTGTAATTTCTTCACTTTGAAACCGGATCTTGCCGGAATCAGCCTGGAGGTGTCCGGTTATTAAGTTAAATAAGGTGGATTTGCCTGCGCCATTAGGACCAATAACTGCCACCACTTCTCCCTTGGGAACCGAAAGGTTAGCATCCGAGATGGCTTGAAATCCATCGAACGATTTCCTAAGCTGTTTAACCTGAAGCATGTTAAATCTCTCCTCTCATACTTCGGTGTTTGCTATAACTCTCCATTAAATAACCAAGAATACCCTGAGGCAAAAACAGTACGAGGATGAGTAACAGCAGACCAAGGACAAGAAGCCAGTATTCTGTGTAAAGACCAACGACCATCGATAAAAGGACTAAAATTGCTGCCCCTAATGTCGGGCCCAGAAACACAGTTAGTCCTCCCATTAAACACATGATTAGAATTTCTGCCGATTTGTTCCAAAACAATAGGGAGGGGGCTACAGAGCGTTCAACTAGGACAAATAGGACCCCTGCAATTCCTGCAAAGAATCCAGCAATAACAAAGGCGGTCAGGCGGTGTCTTTTAACATTAATTCCGACACTTTCAGAGCGGACGGGATTATCACGTGTAGCAAGTAGCGTAAGACCAAATGGAGATTTAGTAATCAGATAGAGAATTGCCAGAGTACTGACTAGAACTAGAAGGGTTGTATAATAGACTGAATTTATGGAGGTTAGAAATTCAGGAACTGGTATGGCATGGATTCCATTGTCACCTTCGGTTAGAGAATTCCATCGATAAACAATGGCCCAAACCAATTGCCCTAACGCTAATGTAAGCATTCCAAAATATAGACCTCGTAAACGTACACAAAACCATCCGATAACTAAGGCTATTAGTGCAGCAAGCAGGGGAGCGAGCAAGACTGCAACAGCGAATGGCCAAGAAGTTTTGGTCATCACGATAGCTACAGTATAGGCACCAACTCCGAAAAATACACCATGGTGTAAATGCAGAAGTCCTCCGTAACCTAGAACTAGATTCAAACTGGAGGCGAGTAAAGCTGTGGTAAAAACAGTTGCTAGTAGATAGACATAATATTGTGTGAGTATGGTAGGCACTATCAGAAGTATTAGGATTCCGACGACTGCCAAGCCTATGCTTAGATAGGTACTAAACTTTCCGGTCGGATTTTCTATTAATTTCAAGTTATTCGTGGACATAGCTGTGTTCCTTTCTCTACCAGGCAGATTTTAGTAAACCAGAGGGGCGTATGATTAGGAGAACACCCGCTATCAGATACGGAATTATAATAGCAATACTTGGAATGAATAAAATTCCAAAAGCTTCCCCAACCCCCATAATAATAGAACTAATGAGTGCACCCCAGATGTTTCCTAGACCTCCGATTACTACGATTAAGAAAGCGTAAATAATAATGCTGGCATCCATTCCCATCGAAATGGTGGTAGTTGGCGCAATTAAAGCTCCTCCTAACCCTGCAAGCCATCCGCCCAGCGCAAAAACCATCGCAAACACTCGGGTACTATTAATCCCTAACACATCTACCATTTCTCGGTCAGTTGCCGTTGCGCGGCAGATTTTACCCAGATTAGTTTTTGATAGGAACCACCATAAACCTATGGCAACGATCGGCCCCATGACCAGCAGGAAAGCATTATACGAAGGAAGGGATGCCCCCCATAGATTAAAGGAACCCCTTAAAACTCCTGGAATATCCATGGATTTATATTCTGTTCCCCAAATTATTTTAACAAGATCTCCCGCAATGAGTACTAGAGAATACGTCAAGAGCATCTGTATCAGATGATCCCGGTTATAAATAAATCTAAGCAACCCACGCTCGATCACTAAACTTATAAGCATCACGGCGATAGGAGCAACCAGTAGAGCTAACCAAAAACCATAGGGACCTTGGCCGAAAAGGGTTGAGACTGAATAAGCGATAAAGGCACCCACCATGTAAAGGGCTCCGTGAGCAAAATTTGTGATTCTCAAGACTCCAAAGATGAGAGTAAGTCCTGCCGAGACAATAAAGAAAATCATTCCCCGGCTTAATCCTATAAAAAACTGACTTGCAAGTGTTGCAAAATCCATGGGTAAATCTCCCCCGTCATTATGATTACGTAAATGGGCGGCACCTGGCGGCACCGCCCATTAATCTTTTCCTTAGTTCTTATCCCTTGATCCAAAAACTATTTTGACCGAGCTTTCAGGATTGCATCAATCGACGGCATTATTTCTTCCGGACTCAAGGTGTGAAGGTCTTTAGCCGTAAAGATCCCGTCCACTTTGGCAACTACCCCATAGGACATGGGAATTGCGACTTGATGATCTTCTTTACGTAGAGTGGCCTTGCCGACTGGAGTATCAAC
>JADQBO010000377.1 GCA_016278585.1 Desulfosporosinus sp. | reverse complement strand
ACAACACCTTGAATCTGAATGACGAAATCGATGACACCTTTCTGAGGGTCTTTAATATCTTTCCCCAGGGCTTTATAGACAGCGATTCCTTATATGTGGTTCCCATTTCCAAGAAAATGTCTCTGCCCGAAGAGTTGGACAGCACCTTGGGCATCACCGCGGAACAACGAGAACTGCACCGACTCGCTCTAAGGGAAAAAAGCAAAAACAGATTTTCACGCAAGAATATTAACCATTATATCGAGGGGTTGTTGAGAGAAACCAAAGCGGTGCTTGCTTCCAGCTTGCCGCTTACAGATAAACGGGATCTCATAAGACTAATCTTTATCAGCCTTTACGGCAGGGATAAGAAGTCGATTTACAAAACGACATTAAGCTCTGAAATAATTGCAGTCGATAGGTTTCAATTTAATGATTTTCTCATAGAAAGGCGTGAGTAATAGAGATGGAAATCCTGAAGGAAAGCGTGATTCAAAAGGACAAGTTCAAACTAGCTGCCAATAAGCTTCTTAATAACTGTTTTATCATCAAGAAAAAAGACGATACCCGGAATGACTATATCTTTATTATTCAGAACAAGGACCTTTTTAATGAGTATTTCGACCTGCTAGGTTACAGACTTGAGATTAATGAAATGCAAGGGGTAGTGGCGTTGACAAGCCAGCAGGGAACGGGGAGGTTAAGGCTTAAAAAGATTGAAAGCATTCTTTTGCTAATTCTGAGACTTTTGTATATCGAAAAGCGTAGAGAATTGAGTCTTAATGAAGAGGTGGTCGTGCTAACCGAGGAGATCCATCAAAAGTACACTATGCTTAAACTAGAAGCGAAAGCAAACCTAGATAAAACCACGCTCCGCGACACGTTACGCTTATTTAAGAGGTATAATATCGTTTCCAATCTCGACAGCGATATTACCATGTCCGAGGCCAGGATCAGAATCTATCCGTCCGTGTTGTTTGCAGTACCGAATGATAATTTATCCAGCTTGTACGAGGGGATTATGGAGAAGCTGAATAAGTATATGAAGGGGGGTGAGCCGAGTGATGATGAAGAAACTGTGCAGGATCAGGCTGATTAACTGGCACTATTTTGTGAATGAAATCATCAATGTTGAAGGCTCCTTCCTGATCAGCGGCGAAAATACAGCTGGAAAGTCGACCATCTTAGATGCCATTCAATTCGTGCTGACCACGAATCACCGGAGGTTTAATGCTGCGGCTAATGAAAAAAGCACCCGGAACTTAAAAGGCTATGTTCGGTGCAAAACTGGGAATGAAGAGAATGCTTATCTGAGGAACGGCAGTATTATCTCGTATGTTGCCTTAGAGTTTTATGAACAAAAAACCTCTAAGGTCTTTACGCTGGGCGTCAAAATCGATTCACCCGACGAAGAAAGCAAGCTGACGATCAAATGGTTTTGTGAAGAGTGTAAGCTGGAGGAGCTTTCGTTTCTGTCCGGGGGGAGACCGTCTACCACCGAAGAATTTCGCAGAAAGGATAAGAAGATAACCCTAATTCCTCAGATGTTAGAGGCAAAAGACCGATTTCGCCGCAGGCTGGGCAATTTGGAAGACCGATTTTTTGATATGATCCCCAAATCGTTGGCCTTTAAGCCAATGGCTAATGTTAAAGATTTTATCAATAAATTTATCCTTTCCGAGAAGACCATCGAGGTTGCCACGTTGCGTGATAATATTGCAGCCTTAAAAGAGCTTGAAGATCTCATGGAGCTCACCAAAGATAAGATTGCTGAGCTTAAAGCAATTCTCGCCAAAAACGAAGATATTATCGCCAAAGAACGGGAAATCAAGACCAATGAGATTCTGATCAAGCAGGCCGAACTGGAAGCCAAGAAACTAGACATCGGGGAACTAGAACGAAGCCAGGAACGCTATAGGCAAATCTTAGCCAGTGAACAAATGAAAGAAGCTGCTTTAAATTCTAGTCTGCAAAATGAACGGGATCGACTGACGAGTTTACAAGTTGCGCTGGGGCAAAACGAAACAGCACAATTGATCCAAGAAACAAAGTATCGCATTCAAATACTGAAAAACAAAAAGGATTATGCTGAAGCATCACTGAAAAAGCTAAAAACTATGCTGGAAATCGTAGCTGACGCTTTGAGCTTGTTAAATAAGTTCGAGGTCTACATCCTTTCTAAGGACGCGCTCTTAAAGTTAGGTTCGGCAGAGCAAGATGACGAGGCTAAAGCAGAAACGATCTACAGCCTGAACAAAGAAGTAAAGTCGTTGTTAGACGGCTATACTTCCGATAAGGTCAGACAAAAGGATTTGCTTGGTAACTATAAAGATCGAAAGATGAAACTAGAAAGTGAAATCAAAGATCTCCTCAACAAAAAACTTACGTATCCTGACAGTACCACAAAGCTATTAACAGCGATACGACAAGAGTTTTTAAACCAAGGCATCCGAAGCGAGCCCAGGATATTCTCTAATCTACTGGAAATTACCGATGCTGCCTGGCAAAATGCAGTTGAAGGCTATTTAAATACGCAGAGATTCTACCTAATTGTTGAACCTAAACATTACCAGAGGGCGTTAGAGGTTTACAATCGGATTAGAAAAGACGTTCACACGGTGGGTCTTGTGAACACCAATAAACTGGATATCCATCAAGACGCTGATGTCGAGTCACTGGCGTATGTCATCAAAAGTGATAATCGCTGGGCGCGAGCCTATGCGATCTATCTACTTAATCGGGTGATCCGTTGTGACGATGTCCAACGTTTAAAAGATCATAAGGTGGCAATGACAGCCGATTGCATGCTTTACCAAAATCATGCGGTTCGAAAAATCGATGAGCGAGTTTATCGGACTCCTTTTATTGGTGCGCAGGCCTTTGAAATCCAGCTTAAAAACAAACAGGTTGAACTGGAAGGTATTAATGAAGAGATAAAGCTTGCTAAGGAAAATCTGACGGTCTTTGAGCAAATCACTGACAAGTTGGAGCGCTGCAAAATCGAGGTCATTCAAGAGAACATCAACGCCCCGATGCAATTTAGAGATCTCAGTGAAGGGATTAATCACGAAAACCTTGAACTGAAAAAAGCGGAGAATGATCCCAGCATAATTGAACTTCAAATACAGATTGAGGAGTGCCGAGAGGTAGTTAATAGAATACAGACTGAACATGGCAAGACGAATGAATTGATCGGTAGTTTCAAGAACAAACTCGAAGGCATTTCAGCCCATATGAAGGAGCTGCAGTTGTTTATTTCTAATCTGGAAAAACACTTTAAGCTGCTCTGTGATGAGGATCTTGAGTTGGCCGAACTGGGAAGGAACAAATTCAATGAGCAACTAAAAACCAAAACACCGGCAACCATTGTGCAGAACTTTAAACCACTAAAAGTGGGGCTCGACAATAAGAAAAATGATCTAAGTGCAGAACTTATCAAACTTCAGCTGAGTTATTGCAGTAAGTACGACTGTGATCTGGGATCGGGCTATCAGCAAATGCCTGAGTACGTTAAGGAACATCACAAACTCGTATCGGCTGACATTATCAAGTACGAGGGCGATTTAGAAAAAGCCAAAGAAAATTGCCACCTTGAATTCCGAGAATCGTTCCTGGCAAGGCTCCGGGAAAATATCGAAGATGCAAAATTGGAGTTCAAAAACCTCAATTCAGCGTTAAGGAACGTTTATTATGGGGAAGACAGTTATAAGTTTGAGTTAACGCATAATAAGAAAAAAGAAAGTATATATCAGATGATAACGTCTAGAAAAAACGAAATGGGCCAGAATTTATGGTCCCAATCCTTTGAAGACGACTATAAGGAAGAGATGGAAGACTTATTTGCCAAACTCACTGCCTATGATGATAAAGGGGAAAAAGTGTTGGCGGAGTACACTGATTATCGGAGCTATTTAGACTATGACATTATCGTAGAGCAAAAAGACGGGACAATTCAGCGCTTTTCTAAGATATATGGAGAAAAAAGCGGTGGGGAAACGCAGACTCCTTATTATGTTGCCATAGCAGCGTCGTTTGTACAGCTTTACAAATTAGGCGACACGATCAGAGTTATTATGTT
>JADQBO010000251.1 GCA_016278585.1 Desulfosporosinus sp. | reverse complement strand
CCATTCTCCGTACTTCACCTTAATCTAGGTATTAAAAAAGGGCCCTGGTTGACCAGGACCCTTTCTATGCTTGTAAAGATTAACGAAGTAGTTGGAGAACGCCTTGAGGCTGCTGGTTGGCTTGAGCCAACATCGCTTGAGCAGCTTGAGAAAGGATATTATTCTTTTGGAACTGCATCATTTCTTTGGCCATATCCACGTCACGGATGCGAGATTCCGCCGCAGTTAGGTTCTCGCTGGAAGTTCCAAGGTTAGTTACTGTATGCTCTAGGCGGTTTGTGAAGGCACCTAACTTAGAACGTTCCGCAGATACAATATTAATAGCTTCGTCAAGTACTTTAATCGCTGCGGTTGCCTTTGCAGCAGTAGATACATCTAATGCGTATTCAGTTCCCGTACTATCCGTTCCATTGGTAACTTCTTTACCATCGGTATCAGAACGGTACGAAGCAGTAATATCATTATTCTGACTGTCTTTAACTGTTTTAGTAGCTGCTGCAGCTGTATTAGAAATCCCTAAGGCATCTGCACGCATATCATTTACGTCAATAGAGAACGTCTGCCCAGCATTGGCCCCTACCTGCATGGTTAAAGAATTATCCACAGTATGGTCTGCAACTTTGAAGGTTACAATATCGCCACCTGCAACGCTACTCGAGGTTTCAACAGTAACTCCGTTGCCAAAATCAATTTTATCCCCTTTGTTAAAGGCGACTGCATCCCCTACGTCATTACTAGTAGTTGTATTTGTTAGTTGGGCTTTAAAATTATCCACTCCAGCTTTTACAGAAAAGAATACATCTCCAGCCGCTAAATCTGCCTTGTCATACTCGAATACTACTCCATTGCCTAAATCAATCTCAGAATCGTCCCCAGCGCCATTTAGGACCATGGATCCTAATCCGTTAGTTCCATCCGCATCTTGTACTTCCGCAGTGTATGTTGTTTGCGGTGCAACCGTAAAGTCAATAAATTTACTTCCTGCCGCCAGGGGGTTAAGAGTTGCAGCATCTAAATCTATGAATATTCCATTTCCTGAATCTCCTATTGCGATATTTTTTAATTTGTCTGGATTAGCTAAATCAGTTTCTGACAGTGTTTTAGTAGTGCCAAGCGCTTCCCCAGAATCTAAAACATTATCGGAACTTGCATCACTATAAAGGGTTACTCCATAAGAAGTATTCACGTCCACGGTTGTAACTTGAGTTTGTCCGCCAGCTAATTGTGTAGCATCAATACTCATTGTTAAGTTTTTAGTTTCAGTACCTGGGTCCATATCAAACGTAATTGCGGCGTCATCATCACTGCCGTCTTGTTTAAAACTTTGAGTAACTTTATTGGCAGTATCTCCGTCTTTGACAACAGTTACTTGAGTACGAATTGCATTGCTACCTAAATCTAGAACATCACCGCTAAAAGCACCTACTGTGCCATCGGTTTTAGTTATATCACTTGCAAACATTTTTGCTTTATCAACATCAAAGGAAATGTCTCCTAGGACAATTGTTTGAGCACCTGCTGTGTTGGTAAAAGTAGCCTCAGCTGATTGTACTACCGTATCACCAGCACCAGTATTATTAGTTAACTCAAAGCGCATCTTAACGTCATTTGTAGTATTTGTAACTGCAGATGATGGACCAGTTAGGGCCAATTCATTTGTACCACCCACAGTAAATGTACTACCTAATTCATCATTACTGCTTTTGATAGTGATTCCCGTCCCTGATCTTTCAACTGTAAACGTTAAACCATCATGAGCAGTACCATCAAAGGTATTATTGATGTCAGCTTGTAACGCCGTAACAAGATTATCGATATTACCCGTATTTGTTAGATCATACGCGTTTGCTGAAACTAAAGCGTCTACATTTGTTAAGGTGATAGTTTCACCATTAACTGTCAGAGTATCGTCTGATAAATTTGCAGCGGAATCCGCATAAGTCGTTGAAGCTAATGTTGATTGAGTATCTCCTAGTTGAGTCAAGTTAACTTTATAATTGTCTGCCTCAGCGTAGGTTGATTTTCCAGCTATAGCCAAATTATAAATTGCACCAGAAGTATTATCAACATTGAATACATCACCAACACCAGTACCAGTCACACTAGCTTCAACAATAACAGTGTCCACTGCTATGTCAAATCTGGTATTATCATCAAATGCCGATACATCTACGTTACTGATACCAGCAGCATTACTACCTGTTGCCGTTTTTTCAACGGTCTTGGTTACATCAATATTGTATGTCCCAGCAGCTAAATTTGAGTTGCCGGCAATTTTTATTGCCTCATTTCCATTTGCATCATTTAATAAGCTGTTCGCGTCATTTGATCCGGTTATCGCTTTTACACTTTCTTGTTTGACCTCAATCTTATAACTGCCTTCAGCTAATGTAGTCGATCCCGCTGTCAGTACTTCAGCATCAGTAACTCCACTGTTTTGCGCGGATGAAATTTGGCTTTGTGCATCATTTGTAACGGTTACCTTGTAATCCCCAGTTGCTAAATTTGAAGTTTGAGCTATTTCTGCATTATTTAGTGCCCCTGATGTACCCACAGTATACGTATCATCCGTTACCTGGCGTCCGTCGCCAGTTACGGCTACACTTCCGTTCAATAATTTTTTTGAGTTAAATTCAGTACTATTACCAATACGATTAATTTCTGAAGTCAGCTGATTAATTTCCTTCTGGATTTCACCACGGTCAGTTTCAGTGTTTGTGTCATTGGAGGCTTGAGCTGATAATTCTCGCATACGTTGTAAAATGCTGTGAGTTTCACTCAAGGAACCCTCTGCGGTTTGAATCAAGGAAATTGCGTCCTGTGAGTTACGAGCAGCTTGATCTAAACCACGGATCTGGCCACGCATTTTCTCGGAAATTGCCAAACCTGCAGCATCATCTCCAGCTTTGTTAATACGAAGACCTGATGACAGTTTTTCTAAAGATTTGCTGGTTTGCACGTTATTGGAACTCAACTGACGATAGGTATTAAGAGATGCCATATTGTGGTTAATAATCATAGTAAAAAACCTCCGTGTATTTTTTATTTATGTGAACTTCCGTGTTCACACATTTATAACAAGCCTCATGGCCACTCGGCTTATTAACAAAATAATTGGTCAGGATACCTCAATCTCATTGGCTATTTTGTTGTTGCGTTCATAGACCTCTCCTCGTAAAATGTTAACGTTTTTTGGCGCATCGATCGCAAGGCGCAGATCACCTTCTAAACTTTTTACAACTTTAACTACAATGTCTTTGCCAATTATCACGTATTCACCAGGTTTACGTCCTAACACCAACATGAAATCACCCTCCCTGATTTAGATTTGGTTGAAGACATAAAAAAGCCGTTTATACTCCATCTCCTATGTCCATATAGGTAGGGGTATAAAACGACTCATCCTTGCCATTTATTTCCTATTTAGTTTTAGAGGAAATACAAAAAAACGATACATCTGCCAAAACACTCCTGCATCCTGCTGGAAATTTTGGTTAAATGTATCGTCCCTGATATAAGATTATATCTTTTATGCCTTCACCTTATATATCGAAAAAAAAACAAAAAACTTTAATAGTTTTTTTGTTTTTTTATAACTTATTTTGTTTCATTGTTAAACTATTATTCTAAATTTTTTTGTTCAGTCAATTCACCACGAACAATCATTAAATCCTTTGGCGCTTGAATGGCAAGTCTTAGATTACCGTCTTCGGATCTTACAACTTTGACTTTTATATCTTCACCAATCATGACATATTCACCAGGCTTCCTTCCTAACACTAACATATAATATCCTCCCTGTCTCTTCACAACACTAAGTATCTTTTTTTCATTGATTAAACTAAACACTAACTAAACTATATTTACACTCTCAGTTGACCAATCCCTAACCTTATTAATATTTTTTTACATTTATTCCATTATAAAATTATGGCAACCAATAATTGATTTTACTATTTACATTACTAACTCAAATAAAATGATATCTTAACCAGAAATAGGGCAAATTTTGCAATATCTTGTGTGATTTGTATTTGCTAATATAAAAGTGTACCACTTAAGTATGGTTTGCTAACAAAAAAG
>JADQBO010000154.1 GCA_016278585.1 Desulfosporosinus sp. | reverse complement strand
TCTGCACCTGTCCCCTCGTTTCTCCCCTTATTGTCTGATTGATGTATAAATATTGATAGCATCTCTTAGGAATTCTGCAGCACCCGATTGCTTCTCGTCGTAATATGCCGTAAATCTCGGATCATTTACATACATCTGAGCAAGTCCGGCATGGGCTTCTTTGGAATAGCTATCCCAATAATAGCTTAGCCATTTACGATGGAGATCTGCCGTTTCTTGAGCAAGTTCTCCGGCAGGGTCTCCTGTTTTAAAGGCAGCATGAAGGGTTTCGACAACCTCTGAAGCAAGTTTTGTCGCTTCGTCATACTGTTCTTGAGACATGCCATTTACTTTTTGAATAGACTTATTGACCGTGTCATCTCAGAGTACGAGTGCTAACGCCTGCCATCTGACCTAATTTTTGCACTGTATATTCCACGTGATCACCCCCTATTAAAGAAAACTATACACCTTTACGTAACGTCAATGTAAAGAGCTATTCTTTTGAGATTTCAAAAAAGCTATGATCTAAACCTAGGTAATAAGTCCAAGATTAGCCCCGTAACCAGCCCTGAAACGAAACCTGTTAGAAACATCATTGATAAGATGATATTAGCTAGGTCTTCAAATCCAGCTCCACTTTGCACGGTCTTAGCTAAGTAAATAGAATATAGACCACCGAGTAAGCACAGTGCGGTTGGAAAATATTTGACACTCTTTACCCGTGGTAATATTCTCCACAAAACATAGGTTAGGCCCCCTACAAACACCGTAATCCCAAGCAAAATAAGTACTAATCGATCCATCAAACTGCCTCCTTTAGGGTTTTCTTTACTTGTTGTAATTTCTACGGCTTTAATTATAATGTGTGTATTTTTTCTTTGCTACTATTAAGACCAAGGCAATCAAACCCAACGTTAATGTGCCTATAACAAAGGGGGTAAAATAACCGAAGTTGTTTTTCAGCCTCCCCTTCACCTCATCCAAAAACGTAATCTTCTCATGGGCGTAGAGTGTAAATGACAGATCTTCCTTAGGTAAAGCCACTAAATTAGCTATGTAAACGTTATTCTCAACTGGGGTAAGATCCACGCTGCTTTTTACAACATAAGGAGCCTTCTGGGGGGTGATTATTCTAATGCTCAGATTTTTAAAATCACTCCAATTTTTAGCAGGATTTAAGATGTAATTAAAGGAGTGTAGCGGCTCTACAGTTTGGGTCTTATCCATTGTACCGATGGTGGTAAATTGAACATCCACCTTTTTTATGCTGTTTGGAGGAAATTCGACGGTATAAAGAAGTATTATAATTCGCATGTAATCTCCAGTTGATAAAAGGTCCTCACTTGAGACATAACCTGAATTTCGAGCAAAGGCTTTATCAAGATCTTTAGCATACAGGTTATATAACTGGGTGTCGAAAATTTCACTGTCAGAGGTTAATGTTGTATACTCTTTTATTCGCTCCATTAAATAAGCTTTAAGTTCTGTTTTTTGAGCAGAGATTCGATATGTGAATTGATCAGTTTTATTACCAAGAGAGCCATCCGTGTAACCGTTTACCTCCAGGTTGATATCTTCACCTAAAACCAAGATTTCCAGCAGCTTAGGCTCATAACACCATGCCGCGATGTTTGTTTTCTCGCTGCTACGCTCATAACGGTTAAAGCCACTTGTAAGCACTTTAGTTTTCTCACTATCAAACGTAAAATCAACAGCAAGGTTTAATTCTTGACCACCGGTGGGGATTACCTCAATTAGATAGAGTTTTCCTATTTTGTTTTCCTCGAAGTTCTCCCCTTGATAAGATTTATCTTTTATGGTGTTTACAATGTGGTTAAAATCTAAACTAACAATTGAGTCTTCCTCTATGGGGTCCCCATAACTGTTAACCACATCTCCCAAATACACTTCATAAGGGAGAACGAATCCGTCCGAGGTGATGCCAATCTCCTCAGTTTTTAAGCTGTCTAAACTTCCCACAAATGGGAATGCCATCTGTACCGACTGCGTTTCATTTGTCGGGTTTCTCATTTCATATGTTGCTTTAACCCTTCCGCTTAAAGAATAGCTTGATTTGTAACCGTGATTAAAATCAAAAACAAGGGTTTCACGTTCCACTGCAAGGGGGGTACGTTCGTCAATTGACATCATATCTGTTGACGGATAGCCCTGCCAGAATACGGGTCCGGAATTAGCAACCGCGGCGAGGGGAAAAAATAACAGAAGAACCATGGATAGCATGCTTGTTAGAAAGCGTTTCATATAATCATCTCCTAGTTATCTTAAGCACAATCACGTGGGAACTAATCGTCAATATTTATAAAACCATCCCTTTTAGCCATTTCTATTTTGTTGGCTCTGGCCTAAAACCTGACGTCAAACGACATGGTATGATATGAGGTAAACCTATCTCAACAAGTTTACCATTCACAAAGCTATACTGTTGGCGAAAAATCTCCGTGTCTTTATACCATGGATTTGAATTACCCCCAAATACAAAATTACCTAGACTATAAACTATACATTTGCCTTGATAGATTTCTAACGGTTGCAGAACGTGGGGGTGATGACCAAGCACCAAATCTGCACCTTGTTCCACAGCAAAACGACCCAGTTTAACCTGCTCTTCGGTTGGATTATACTTGTTTTCCGTACCCCAATGGAAACTAACAATGATTAATGAAGTTCTTGCTTTTAACGTTCGAATGTTCAGTTTTAGTTTAGACCTAAAGTTCTCTAAGTTAACCCCTTCCTCTAATGGTCCAAGAGGGTTAACGCCGATTAATCCTATTTTTATACCCTTTTTTTCATAGATCGCAATCGTTTCATCTCCAAAATTAGTAATTCCCCCATGATCCAACGTTGAAACTGTATCCGTAAACCCTTTGTTCATAAAGTCCATACTATGGTTATTGGCTAAGTTTACAGCTTCAATACTTCCATCCTTCAAGATCGCTGTATAATGGGGGTTTCCCTTAAAGAAAAATGCTCGATTTCCTTGGGAACTTTTATCAGGTTTTTGGGTTGCCTCTGTTAAGGTTCCTTCTAGATTGGCAATGGTCAGATCATCCTCGCTAAGGATCTTCTTTACGCCTGAGAAGAAATATTCTGGACCTTTCAACTTGTAATACTGATCAAAGCTTCCTTGATATAAAAAGCGTTGATCTTGACCCAGTGTAACATCTCCAATGGCACTAATGGAAATAGCAGTCTCTTGATTTTGGGATAATACTGGTGACGGTGAAACCTGAACAAAATCAGTAGGTTTATAGATATCCTTATCCTCAAAATGCCACCACTCTGTGGCCAACGACTTAAATCCATGCTTGACCATAACGTTTTTTAGGTACGTTGCATTTTCATTTTCATTGACCTTGGCTGCTTCAGCCGTGAAATTGTCAAAGCCCGTCGGCATAGCAAGTTCATTTCCCTGAATATCCACAAGGGTCAAATCAATAGCGGAACCCCGCGAGTGATTTGAATAGCCCTTATAAGGGTTCGCAATATAACGTGTATCGGGTATAAAATTCCACATTTTGAACTGAACATCAGGACTCCTATAGGCATCCCAAATTTTCAAACGATATCCCTTTTCCCCTACTTCGTCGGCAACCTTTTTAAGTTTATCAGCCGTCCCTCTGCGAAGAAGCGCCCTGGGGCTATCGTAAAGCTTAGTACGAGTAAAATTATCCGTGGTTGCATACTTTATGTCTAAATCCACGGTAGAGATAATTTTCTGAATATCTACAAAATCAGTCTTCTTTTTAACGGCAGTATCAGCTGCTCGAACTTGAGCCGTAAGTCCAAAAATCAATGAAAGTGTTATAAAGATAGCCGTAAATCGTTTGAACATCAAGACACCCCCTATAAATACGTTCATAAGAACATAATTATAAAATTCCCTGGAAGGCGTCTACTTATCTCTATTTCACATCGGTAAAATTAAGGATACTTTCCTACTTTAAACAAAGCTTCATATTATATCCTAGTGAAACCATCCTCTTCTTCGATAGAAAGTGCTCGTACTGGTGAACCATCAGCCTGTTTATTCTTCAACGGCATGATACTTAAAATAAAACGTTCTTTACTAACGGATTCTAGAT
>JADQBO010000236.1 GCA_016278585.1 Desulfosporosinus sp. | reverse complement strand
TGTTTGCTTTGCTCCAAAACGAATCTGCTTTATTCTACATATGTTTCAGACTTAAACACCTCCTACTAGTATTTTAACCAATTTCATCAAAAGTAGCAATAACAACAAGAATGACAAAAACCAACGATGCTCGAAAGATTAGCAGAGCCTAACCGCAAAATCGTGACTTTGGACGACCCAGATGTCCGATACCTAGCAAAGAGTGATCCTGCATTATTTTTGCAAAGATATACACCGCCTGTTTTGATTGATGAAATCCAATATGCTGCTGCCGAATTATTTCCGTATATCAAAATGGCGGTTGATAAATCAAAGCGTAATGGGGATTTTTGGATCATAGGATCACAGGCATTTGTCACGATGCAGAATGTCAGCGAATCCCTTGCAGGTCGCGTCGGGATTATTAACTTATTGGGTTTATCAACGAATGAAATCAATGCGGTCTCATCCGAAGTGTTTACGACAGACTCGGATAGGTTGATGAAACGCATCGAAAAGGCGAAGAAGTTTGATCTTAATAGCCTGTATTTCCGAATCTTTAAAGGCTCCATGCCGAAGCTCTATGCGGATAATAATGTAGATCTTGAAATGTATTATCGCTCCTATATCGATAGTTACCTTAAACGTGACATAAAGGATTTGACACAGGTTGCAGATGAAATGGCCTTCTACAATTTCATGACTGTCGTTGCGGCAAGAACAGCAAAGCCTGTTGTTTATGACGAAATCTCCCGAGAATGTGGCATATCATCTCCGACAGCAAAAAAGTGGCTTTCCATCCTCATGTCATCCCACATCATCGCACTAGTCCATCCGTATTACAACAACCTCTTAAAGCGAGTCACAAAGATGCCGATGCTTCACTTCCTTGATACAGGTCTTTGCGCTCATCTTTTGAAATGGGGTAATCCCGAAGCTCTGGAAAGAGGGGCTATGTCGGGGGCATTCTTCGAGAGTTATGTTTTTTCGGAGATTTACAAGAGTTACCTGAACGCAGGAAAGGAACCGCCCATATATTATTACCGTGACAAGGATAAGAAGGAAATTGATCTGATAATCTACGAGAACGGAACGCTTTATCCCATCGAAATCAAAAAATCAGCTTCCCCTGGCAAGGATGCCATTAAGCATTTTGATGTGTTAGAATCCGTTACAGAGCCAGAAAAGTTCGGCGAACTTACTCAGACAAAAATGAAAATCGGGAACGGTGCGGTCGTTTGCATGGCAAATGATCTACTTCCTATCGATGCAAAGAACTGGTACGTTCCCGCATGGATGATCTAGGACCTCGGTGCCTGACACCAACTTATGATGTTATAATTTTCATACTTTACCACCAAGGGAGGATAGGGAAACGCTGAGGAGCGACCCGAGCGCCCGTGTGGGTTTACAAGGGAGGCGGTGTGTTTATCAACACCGCTTTTTTTATTACAGGCAAACACTGCCTCCCTGGAAACCAAAGCGAAAAACCTCGGGGTGTGGGGCAGAGCCCCACCATCAAGCTTCACCTTTTGATTTTGGTATAATTAAAGGATATTCCCCTGTAACGAGATACTTGTAATACTCCCTTGGAGCTAATCTTGCCAAATCCCATTGATATCGGTCGTTGTTGTAATAATCAGTCCAATCGCTGATTACTTGGTGAATTTCTTCAAACGTTATGCACTGAGAAATGTCAATTTCATCTTTCATATGACCGTAAAAGGATTCCTGCGGAGCGTTATCCCAACAGTTTGCCTTTCGGGACATGGACTGCCTCAGCTCACTATCCTTTATCAGTTGGATAAACTTTATACTTGTGTAGTGTACCCCTTGGTCCGAATTAATCAGAGTATCGGCTGTCAAAGAAATACCATAATTCTCGATGAGCTGGTTCACGGTTTCTAGAACAAAATCGATTTCGAGAGATTCGCTCAGTACCCATGCGAGCAGTTCTTTTGTACAGGCGTCGATGATGGTAGACATATAGCATCGTGGTGCCTTCCCATTAATGATGTAGGTAATATCCGTAAGCAGAACAGCACGGGGGCCGTGTGTTTCAAATTCCCGGTTCAGTAGGTTAGGGGCAACATTGCTGGTTCTTAGTGCTTTGGCCATTCTCCGGTACGGATTTGCCTTGCGAATAGGACAGAAAAGTCCATATTTCTTCATCAAACGTCGAATCTTCTTAATGTTCATGTGCACTGGAGGACCCATATGAAGAAGCCGCATGTAAATACCGCGGGCTCCCTTGTCGTATCCACGAAACTGGTAAGCCCCCAGAATTATTAGGAAATCCTTTTGGTCTAGTTCTTCACGGTGTTGTCTGAGGTCTTCTGTTTCAAGGTAATGGTAATATCCGGACCGAGAAACACCGGCAGCAGCGCACAGCCAGGCAATATTCAGCAAGTTGTTGTCTCGCTGGGTCATCTCTCGAATAATTGCATACTTGGAGATGCAGAAACATTCATGATTCCGCATCCTCTCGGCCTAAAGATACAATTTTTTTTAGAAACTCTATTTCCTGATCTTTATATGCCAGTTGCTGCTCAAGGTATTTTACTTTTGCTTCTGGATCTGTGTAGTCTTTGACATATGACCCGTATGTTTTTAAGTCTCTGAATCCTTTTCCCGCTCGAACTTCATTACGGATCATACCCTTAAGTCCATTTACACGATTTACGCCAAGAATATCCGGATCGATGCCGAGCTTAATAACAATATCTCGGGGCTCTTTCCTTTCTTGTATTGAATTCCAAAACAGTTCCTTAAATTTGGCCGAGAAATGCACAATACTAGGGCTTACATCCAAAACATAAGGACTTGCTCGGAGATGATTCATATCTTCTTCAGTAAATTTCTTGTTCGCCATGAGGCAGTCCTCCAATTCAGGTCAGTTTTATTGTAATACCTGTCTGAACTGGAGTCAAAAACCACTATTGTACGAGGTTAAGGGTTTCAAAAATCCACCATGTCCGAGTTTAGGGGTTTTGAAAATCTGCCTGTCCAAAAGGAAGGGTTTTGAAAACCCCTGCTGTCCGTTTTATAGGGTACATTTTAAGGAGCCGTGTGCGTTAATTGCGCAAGCACGGTTCTGAGAGGGTTTGTCACTGCAAAGTGCCATTCTACTCGACCCAACTTATACCAACTTATAAACCCTCATGACTGGCGGCACAATGGGGAATGAAAATAGAAAGGAAGTGACTTGATTCCTCTAAACTGGTATAATAACTTAAACGAGAAGAGTGGAGAGATTAAGTGTGAGACAGTTAATCGATCTAAAGATAGACTATGCTTTTAAGCTGATTTTTGGCAAGCAGGGTAATGAGCCAATTCTTATTGCATTCTTAAATGCTACACTTAAACTCCCGCCAGAAAATCAGATCACAACAGTTACATTGTTGAGTCCTGAACTGAACAAAGAATATAACCACGATAAGAAATCTGTAATGGATATTCGTGCAGTGACGAACGAAGGAATCCATGTAAATATTGAAATTCAATTAGCTAATAAACATGACATGGAACGGCGCACGTTGTATTACTGGGCCAAAATGTATACCCTCCAAATGAGGGAAGGGATGTCTTATCAGGAATTGGCGAATACTATTACGATCAACATTCTGGATTTCAATTACATAAATCAGACTAGAAACTACCATAGCGTATTTCGACTCTTCGAGAAAGAAGAGGGGTTTGAATTAACCGAAGCACTTGAGATACACTTTATAGGACTACCAAAACTTCTCGTAAAATGGAGAGAAAGGCTGGTAAGTCCGTGGGAGGATGTGCTTGCGCGCTGGTTGTTTCTATTAGAAGGCTCAGAGAACGAGGAAATTTTAAAGACATTGGAGGAGATTGCTATGCAAGACCCAGTGTTGAATCAAGCGATGGAAGAATGGGAAAGGTCAAGCGATGATCCAAAGATACGCGAAGAATATTTTGATAGGCGCAAGGCAGTTCTAGATGAAATGGCTGCGGTTAGGGAAGCAGAACTGAGGCTAAGAGAGGCTATTAAGCAGGGTAGACAAGAAGGTACACAAGAAGGTAGAGAAGAAGGTAGACAAGAAGGCAAACTGGAAGTAACAAAAAAACTACTAAACAAGGGCATGGACATAAA
>JADQBO010000498.1 GCA_016278585.1 Desulfosporosinus sp. | reverse complement strand
CTGATTTTCAGTATGTCCGGAGCAAGCTTAACAACTAATTCTGCCTTATCCTGATTGGTCTGGGGCGGTGCTTCCTGAACAAGTGTCCGATATTTGAACTCAACATAGCTCAAAACCTGACTTAAAGCTTTTTCAAAGCTATCCACGCCAAATCGTTTCAGGAACTCATCAGGATCTTTTGCTCCTGTTAAAGTTAAAACATCCACTCGAATTCCCGCATCTCGAAGGATTTCTCCCCCTCTTATGGCAGCCTGGATTCCTGCCTCATCGGAATCATAGATAAGAACAACGCGCTGTGCATATCGTCTTAAGAGTTTTACCTGATCCCGCGTTACCGCTGTCCCTAGGGAAGCGACCGCATTCGGATAACCAGCATTTTGAAGTGCAATGACATCCATATAACCTTCAACTAATATGGCAAACCCTTTTTCACGGATCCCCTGATGCCCATGATTCATCCCATAGAGGTGATGTCCTTTATTGAAGAAAGTGGTCTCCGGGGAATTCAAATACTTTGGCAGCGAATCATCCAACACTCTACCACCGAATCCAATGGCCTGGTTTCGCCGATCAAGAATACTAAAGAGAACGCGGTTACGGAATCGATCATAATATCCTTCGCCTTTACCAGGTGCTCCTCTTTCTAAGGCGAGCCCGTTCTCTGCCAATTCACGTGGATGAACCCCTCGTGCCTGCATATAAGTCAATAATCCATCCCAGCGCTCAGGTGCATAACCTAACCGAAAGCCTTTTATCGTATCTAGATCAACCCCACGTTTAGCAAAATAGAGTCGTCCAGGTTCTCCTTCAGGCAATTGTAGTAAAAGGTCATGAAAGTAGTTCGCAGCCCATTCATGGATTTCTTCAAAACGCCGACGAAGTCGATTTTCTTCTCGTTCATGAGGAGATAGTTCTTTATCAGGAAGCATGACACCGTATCGAGAAGCTAAATTCTGAACGCTCTCAATAAATGTCCAATTTTCCCTTTTCATAAGAAACGAAAAGATGTTTCCTCCTACATTGCATCCAAAACAATAAAACATTTGTTTCTCTGGGGTCACCGTAAAACTGGGTGTTTTTTCCGCATGAAAAGGACAAAGTCCCAAATAATTTTTCCCTTTACGCTGCAAGCTGACATATTCAGATATAACCTCAACGATATCCGTGCGCCCTCGCACTTCCTCGATAACCTCTTCCGGCATAAATTCTTGATGAAATGTATTGTCCACGTTTCTACGCCTTTCGATTTTTCAGCCACATTTTATTTATTTTGTCAACCCTTACGCTATACATTTCTTTCGCCGAAACTTCATAAAATCCTCTTTTTTTATTCTTCATTCGGTGAATCAGTTTTTTTAAAAAGGTGAATACTCATTTCTCACATATATTTACTTATTATTAAAGTTAATTCTTCTTTTATATAGGACATACCTGCTAAGTTCGACAATTTTCATGCAAAAGTTTTTAGCTTGGGATTACTACTCGAACGTTAGAATACTTGGCTTACTCTTTCGCACATTCGTAAAGCATGATACTATATAAACAACATTCTTAATTCAGTCGAGTTCCCCAGTTTCTATAGGCGGGGGATTAGTGGCAGTAACTATTCGATAAAGAATTAAACCTTTAACACTTACTTGAAATGCTTTCATCTTAGCTGTAGGCCAACTGGCTAGGGTCTAAAACGTATAAGATTAAGAACTTACGAGGAAGGGGAATACATATATGTATAAACGCTCATTTAGTACTCTTGTTTTAACGATCGTTTGCTTGTTACTAGCAGGAGTCTTACTTTCAGGGTGTAATCCCTCGAAGCCATCAGATGTAACCCCAACTCCCCCTGCTACAGACACCCCAAAACCAACCACACACTCCGAAACATTAACCCTCTATTTCCCTAACTCACAGGCTACTGGTTTAATCCCTACGGATCGAACGGTTGAA
The DNA here is from genome assembly GCA_016278585.1 of Desulfosporosinus sp. Lineage (GTDB taxonomy): Bacteria > Bacillota > Desulfitobacteriia > Desulfitobacteriales > Desulfitobacteriaceae > Desulfosporosinus. The sequence goes on along the minus strand of JADQBO010000498.1, from coordinate 2,170 downwards.
GTACAGGATCAAGAAACTATCCAAGCAATGTTTGTAGAGTTGGCCAATCCCCCCTCTGGATTAGAAGCCCCACTTCCTTCAGGTACAACTTTACTCGACGCGACGGTCAGCTCAGATGGGATAGCAACGATTAATCTCTCCACGGAGTTTCAAACGAACTTTGGGGGAGGTTCTGCTGGTGAACTAATGACTATGTATAGTATTGTAAACACACTAACAACCCTTCCTAATATTCAAAGTGTTCAATTTCTCTTGGATGGCGACAAACATGATGGCATACTTGGTCATTTAGATACCCGAGTCCCAATTAAACCTAACGAGAGCTTAATTATCAATCCTGAGTAATTTTTGACCCTTAGGCCATTGAACGGATATTATTAGAGTCAAATGTTAACATTGCACTTGACTCTAATAATCTTATGTGTTATAGCCTTATTTTACTTCTGATCATCAAAACTTATACTTTATGTAGGGAATATATTACAAAAGTGGTTGAGACTCAGCTCTCAACCACTTAAATATTTCTTCTTATATATTATTTTCGAGGAACAAACAAGCTCTGAAAGAGCTCAATCGCATAATTATCTGTGAGTCCGGATATATAGTCAACGACGGCTTGAATGTTGTTGCCACCAGCCCACACTAAGAAATTCTCAGGCAACTTTGAGATATCCCGACTATAGTATTCAAATAGCGCTTGAACAATGTATTGCCCCTTCCGTCGTTCTTCACGCAAGGTCTCACTATTGTACACCCTCGCAAACATAAACTCTCGAAATTCCTGCATTGCATTATTAATTTCACTTGACTGTTCAATGTGGTCCTGCCCCCTAGATGCCTCAATCATATCGACCACCATCGTCGTAATCATATCACTCGGTTTAACCCCAAGCATCCGTTTAACATTCTCAGGCAAGTTACTTTGGGTCAGCAAACCTGCACGTAAGGCATCGTCGTAATCGTGACACAGGTAAGCAATCCTATCTCCTGTTTTTACGATCTGCCCTTCTAAGGTTTTAGGAACTCCCGCACCAGTGTGATGCAAGATCCCATCAAGGACAGCCTCTGTCAGATTCAACCCGTTTCCTTCATGAGCTAGGACCTTGAGGATTCGAATCGACTGTTCGTTATGCTCAAAATGATTGATAATTCGTCTCAAAGCTTCCTCTCCAACATGTCCAAAGGGAGTATGGCCGACATCATGCCCTAACGCGACTGCTTCAATGAGGTCTTCATTTAATTTCAGACCCCGAGCGATTGTTCGACATATTTGGGAGACTTCTAAGCTATGAGTCATTCGGGTCCGGTAGTGATCTCCCGCAGGAGAAATATAGACTTGAGTTTTATGTTTAAGACGACGAAACGGCTTGCTGTGCAAAATCCGATCTCGATCCCGTTGATATTTCGTGCGAATTGGACACTCTTCCTCTAAGCGCCCACGTTTAGCCTCCCTGCTTTTTGCAGCATAAGGCGAAAGACGTTCTTCCTCTTCTATTTCAGACCGCTGACGAATGTTCTCAATCTCGCTCATATCATGTTACCCCCTTGCCCAACATAGATCTCTTATCATTTTAGCATACTGCCCAAACAAATACCTGTAGCCACGGGGGAAACGAGGGGGCTAACCCATTTGAAATATCACGAATATGTTTCTGATAGGGTATACATTTTATAATTATAGAAATATATAAAAAACCAATAACTCCGTGCATTATTGAAGAATCGTAAACTGAACATTAATAGTGTTGCGATCATATTAGGATCGTTAACCTATCATTCTTCATCTCCATAGCCAAGAATATCTTTGTGGTTAATTGCGGAAATTCCTAGTTTTTCGTTAATGTACTTGATAAAATATTATACCCTATCGTATAATATACAGTAGTCCGTTTTTTAGCTTATGTTTGTTGGAGTTAATGTAGTGGGCCCATTACCAAACCTTATTAAGTATAGACTATAGTAACCAGACATACTAGTATAGTGATATACGCTAAGTATATTCAAGTGGCATAAATAGTTGGAAACCTAAAAACAATCTCCGATCCAAAACGACCTAACGAGCAATCTATGGTCGCTGGACAGGGCTCTAGCCCTCAGGGTGTCCTCAGAAATGGGTATGCCTTCACGTTTGAAAAGGAGTAGTACGGGTTAGACTGGATTACCAGTTTAT
>JADQBO010000440.1 GCA_016278585.1 Desulfosporosinus sp. | reverse complement strand
GTGAAGAAGTAGCATGGGAGTTTTCGAAAAAGTGAAAGCCATCGTCGTCGAACAACTGGGGGTAGATGAAGCAACTATTACCCCGGAAACCTCTTTTGAAGATCTAAATGCAGATTCTTTGGATATCGTAGAATTAATTATGGCCTTAGAAGAGGCATTCGACTTGGATATTCCAGATGAGGAAGCCGAAAAGATTCGAAATGTTGGAGATGCGGTCAACTACATTACAGAAAACAAATAATCCCAAAAAGGTCCCGTATTCAATGCGGGACTTTCTTTTAAGAGATTTTCTCTCTCTTTTATCCAAAGAATTTAGCCAAGAAAGCTGACTCCAGATTAGAACGATTATCCGAGTTTCAGTCATCTAATTTAAGTTTCTTGCGATTTTAGAGTGTTGATATTATTAACACGATAGAGGGAGTTTCAATAGATATAGGCTTTTACACAGAAAGAATTGACAGAGGGGTAGAATTCGAACAGGAGGAAAGATTGTGAAAATACCCGACCTTCGTATTGCAAATTTAGTGGCTAAAATTCCTGTTATACAAGGAGGAATGGCCGTAAGGATATCCATGGCACCTCTTGCTGCAGCGGTGGCTGAAGAGGGGGGAATCGGAATAATTGCAGGCAGTGGTCTGTCTGTAGAGGAACTTAAAGCCGAAATTCGTGAAGCACGACGACGAACCAAAGGAATTATTGGGGTAAACCTTATGTTTGCGATCTCTGAATTTGCCCAATTGGTTCATGCCGCTTTTGAAGAGAAAATTGATCTTTTGGTTTCGGGAGCAGGTTTCTCTAGGGACATGTTTACCTGGGGAAAGGAAGCAGGCATTCCGGTCGTGCCTATAGTGTCTTCTGCAAAACTAGCTAAATTATCCGAAAAACTGGGTGCGGCCGCCGTGATCGTAGAAGGAGTAGAAGCAGGGGGACATTTAGGAACGGATCGTTCCATACACGATATCCTTCCGGAAGTCATTGCGGCGGTCAGTATTCCTGTCATTGGTGCGGGAGGCGTTGTCGATGGGCAAGGGGTAGCGGAGATGTTGAAAATGGGAGCAGCTGGGGTGCAAATGGGAACACGTTTTGCACTTAGTGAAGAGAGCAGTGCGGCCCTTGCCTGGAAAACAGAGATGTTAAAGGCTAAGGAAGAGGATATCGTATTTATTCACAGCCCTGTGGGCTTGCCAGGGCGAGGAATTAGAAATCCCTTTACCTTGGCACTTGATGAAAATGTAGATGTCACACCAACGGAATGTAGGGGGTGTCTCAAAAAGTGTGAGGGGAACTTTTGCATTATGAGTCGCTTAATAATGGCTCAAGAAGGCGATGTTCGAGAGGGTTTGATCTTTTCGGGAGCTAAAGTTCATAAAATTGAAAATGTTTTGTCTGTGCATAGGATTTTCGAAGATATCAAAGAAGGAATACTCAGTGTTAAGGAGGAATAGGTGTGCATCGTGCAGTTATTACGGGAATGGGTGTTGTCTCTCCCTTAGGAAACGGCTTAGATGAATTTTGGGATAATTTGATGGCTGGAAAGTCTGGCATTGGACGGTTAGATCGTTTTGATACCACAGATTTGCCCACAAAGGTTGCGGCAGTGGTCAAAGATTTTGAACCAACCGATTGGGTTAGCAAAAAGGAAAGTCGCCACATGGATCGTTTCGCTCAATTTGCCATAGCAGCAGCGAAAATGGCTGTGCAAGATGCCAAGCTGGATTTAGAAAACGAAGATAAAGAACGAATTGGAACTGTCATGGGGTGTGGGATTGGTGGCGTAACATCCTTTGAGGACCAAAAAGAAGTGCTGATGAGTAAAGGGAGCAGTCGAGTTAGTCCGTTTTTTGTGCCAATGTTGATAAGTAATATGGCGGCAGGTCATATATCAATCGAGTTTGGCTTGCAAGGCTCTAGTACAACGATTGTTACAGCCTGTGCTTCTGCAACGAATGCAATTGGTGAAGCCTTAAGATTAATCCAACATGGAGAAGCAGATGTCGTGCTCTGTGGAGGAACTGAGGCCCCGATTACTAAATTAGCCTTTGCTGGTTTTTGCTCAATGAAGGCCATGTCAACTGAGCAGGAAGCCTTTGAGCAAGCCTGCCGACCCTTTGATAAACGTCGCAGTGGTTTTGTGATGGGAGAAGGAGCCGGGGTTTTAGTCTTAGAATCTCTAGAACATGCAGAGGCCCGTAGGGCACACATTTATGCGGAATTGGCTGGGTATGGCAGTACCTCGGATGCTTACCATATTACAACCCCGGTCCCTGGCGGTGCTGGAGCTATACGTTCGATGCGTCTTGCTTTAAAGGATGCAAAGGTAAGTACAGATGAGGTTGATTATATTAATGCACACGGAACGGGCACGGGACCTAACGATGTTACGGAAACTGTCGCTATAAAAAGCCTATTTGGAGATCATTCGTCCAAGTTAGCAATAAGTTCGACCAAATCCATGACGGGTCACTTAATGGGGGCTGCCGGAGCCATTGAAGCAATTATTTGCGCCTTGGCTATTGAACGCGGAGCAATCCCGCCCACAACTAACTATGGAGAGCCAGACCCGGAATGCGATTTAGACTATGTCCCTAATATCTCACGAAAGCAAGACTTTCATGTAGCGATGTCCAATTCATTAGGCTTTGGTGGTCATAACGCCACTATTGTTTTAAAGAAACTGCCTAGAGATAAGGAGATCTAACTATGGCCGAGAAAAAACCCGCTGTATCGGAGAGTTTCAAGAAAAAAGAGGGAAGATCAGGGCGGAAGAAATACGCCCTGACTTCCTTAAAGATAGAACCCGGACTGAAGCTAGCTAAACGATTAGAATTAGAAATCCCTCCAAATCGGTTGTTTACCACTGCTTTAACCCATCCATCATATGTATTTGAAAATCCGCAGTTCGGTAAAGAAAACAACCAACGGTTAGAGTTTTTGGGGGATGCGATTTTAGATTTTGTCATTGCGGAATATCTTTACTTAAGTTACCCAGATCGCCCAGAAGGAGAGCTTACGAAGATGCGTGCGGCTGTCGTGAATGAAACGACGTTAGCTCGCAAGGCCCATGAAATAGAGTTAGGGCAAGAGTTATTATTAGGTAAAGGAGAACTGGTATCGGGTGGTCGTGAACGACCCTCTATTTTGGCAGATGCCTGGGAAGCTGTTATTGGAGCGATTTATCTGCAATATGGGTTTCAGGAAGCCCGTAGAGTTATTTTGGAGCTACTCAAACCTTCCATCGATGAAGTGGCTAAAGGGAATTACGGGGATTACAAAACCGTCTTACAGGAAAGAGCACAACGGGAAGAAAAAGAAGTAAGCTATCAGATTCTTTTAGAAGAGGGTCCTGACCACAATAAAAGCTTTACGGCTGGAGTTTTTGTCGAGGGGGATTTGTTGGGGAAAGGAATGGGCCGCACGAAAAAAGAAGCTGAGCAACATGCTGCTAAGCAGGTTCTGGAGCATTGGGGGAGGGGGAACGATGACTAAACCTGAGAGTTTCCCGGTTTTCTTGAAGGGGATTCATATTCAGGGATTTAAGTCGTTCGCTGATTCTGTTAAATTAGAATTAGGTCAGGGATTAAGCGTCATCGTCGGGCCGAATGGGAGCGGAAAAAGTAATGTTGCTGATGCAGTTCGCTGGGTTTTGGGTGAACAAAGTGCCAAAAGCCTGCGGGGGGCAAAAATGGAGGATGTTATTTTTTCAGGAAGCACACAGCGACGTCCAGTTGGGATGGCTGAAGTTTCCCTGGTTTTTGATAATACGACTGGAATATTTCCGTTGGATTTTCGGGAAGTCACAATTACTCGTAGAGTCTATCGTGACGGAGAAGGAAAGTATCTTATTAATAAAGCATCTTGTCGGCTCAAAGATATTCAGGAGTTATTCATGGATACGGGAGCTGGAAAAGAAGGATTTTCGATCATTGGGCAGGGGCGGGTTGAGGAAATCTTAAACCTAAAATCAGAAGAACGTCGATCGCTTATCGAAGAGGCGGCGGGGATTACGAAGTACCGTTCCAGAAAACGCGAAGCCTTGAAGCGTCTGGATGCAACGACCCTAAATCTCCAACGCATTGACGATATTGTGCGAGAAATTGAGGGACAACTGACTCCTCTGGCTGCCCAGATCGGAA
>JADQBO010000311.1 GCA_016278585.1 Desulfosporosinus sp. | reverse complement strand
TGCCAAATAAACTCTGTGTATTTTAACATCGAGCCTGATATATCACAAAGTAATACAATCCTAGGTCTTCCTTTACGACGACTGCGATAACTTCGATCAACAAGACCCCCGCCATACCTCAAATTTTTGCGTAACGTAGAGCGCATGTCCAAGCCACCACGCCTTCGAGCCGCCCGATAACGTCGAGTTACCTGACTTGCCAGGCGTTGACTGAGGCGGCGAATTAAGCGAATAACCTCTGGCCACTCTTCCGGTGAAATCTTCTTCAGATCTCGACTTATCACCTCTGCTTCCCGGTCACGTAGGGCGCGTTCCACCTCAAACAAAACTCCATCCGTAGACCCAGGGGATAGAATCGGTTCATCTTCATTTAATTTCTTTCGCCAATACTCCAGGGACCCACGGAGAACCCTTTCAACCATAGGCTGATACGACTGATCCAATGGAACTCCATTTCGTGTGCCACTCGATGATTTCTCTAGAAAGTCGCGCAGGCGTTGTTTATCCTTCTCGGGTAAACTGGCATAAACCGCCCGTTGTTCTTCGCTGATCTCCAATTCATTGTCCTGAAAGCGTAAATCTTGGTGGGTGCCCTCGATCTGTTCATTCCATTGACTTGTTTTCTCAGCTACATCCTTCTGCCACGCCTCCTTTTGTTCCAGAGACGCGAAGTAGGCTCGAAAGGCCTCTTTGAACGCTGAAATATGTTGAACATTCTTAACAAGGGTCGCTTGCAGAACAGCTTCTACTTTATCTCGATCCACTAACCCGATTAATGCTAAACCTTCCGTTGCATCTGATATTTCTGAAGGGCTAATTTTAAGCCCCACCGTTCTTAACAACTGCGCAAATTCCACTAGGTGACGATCTAATTCACTCGCTCGAATATCGTCATATTTGTTGCCCATGGACATGCCTTTCTCCTTGTTCAACTTTGCTAGACTCAAAAAGGAGGCGTTCTGCTCCCATCTCCCGATAGAAAAGTTCAACATCATCCTGGCTTTTAAGCAATAAAGTTAACGTCGCATCCACCCAAGCCGGATCTAGACCAGTCTTTCCCATCACGAGCAACGCCTTAGCCCAGTCCATTGTTTCAGATACGGAAGGAATCTTATTCAAAGAGAGGTGTTCCCGAAGCACATTAACAGCTCTAGCGACCTCTAGCGCCAATCGTTCCGGTAAATCTGGAACTTTGGCCCTCAGAATTCGTACTTCCTTATTCACCGAAGGTGGCTCCACATGAAGGAAAACACACCGTCGTTTCAAACCATCTGAAAGCTCTCGTTCTCCATTTGAGGTTAGGACTACCATGGGTCGTTCTTTGGCCTTTATGGTTCCCATCTCAGGTATCGTTACTTGGAACTCCCCCAAAAGTTCAAAAAGAAAGGCTTCAAACTCTGAATCCGTCTTATCAATTTCATCGATAAGAAGAACGGTTCGTTTCTCACTCATAAGTGCCTGTAGTAACGGTCGAGGAAGCAGATAGTTAGTGGAGAAAAGGTCTGCCTCTTGAAGATGTTCACGACCCATTTGAATTTTCAAAAGCTGTCGCTGATAGTTCCATTCGTAAAGGGCCTTCGTCTCATCCAATCCTTCATAACATTGTAATCGAATCAGCGGAGCATCTAAAACTTGGCTTAACACTTTGGCAATTTCCGTCTTACCCACTCCAGCTGGACCAGAGATTAAAAGTGGTTTACCTAACTCAGTCGCCAAAAATGCTGTCAGCGCAATTCGATCATCCCGCTCAGTAATATAACCGACTTCTTCTAACTGATTCTCAAACTGATCTAGAGTCCTTCTGTTTGTCATATAACCCCCCCTTAATCAATTTCGATGCTCGGTATTTGCAGTTCAGCTCTTTGCTTGAACCACAGTCACATATAGTTCGATATTTGAACTATTGTACCACGTACTGCTACTAACTACAGTATTTTTAACAATGTATTTTTAGTTTAAGACCACAGCTCTCCAGATTTAACTTTGACATTGAACTACGAATTACGAACCACGCTATCATACACGGACTCATAACTTTGCACAGCCCGTTCAACTGGAAATGTTTCTCTGGCCCAGGTTGCCGCTTGTTCGGAAAAAACCTGATACAGTGAGTGATCAGTTAACAGCTTAAGAACCGCCTTACTCATCCCTTCAATATCCCCAACGTCTGCCAGATATCCTGTTTTCCCGTGCTGCACAACTTCCGGCAATCCGCCAACCCGGCTGGCAACGACCGGAACACCGCAGACCATCGCCTCTAAGGCCACGAGGCCAAAGCTTTCCTGTTCCGAAGGGAGAAGAAAGATATCAGCCATCTGTAAAATATCCTGAACATTTTCCTGTTTCCCTAGAAACTGGACTTTTCTCTCAAGCCCAAGTTTTAAGACCTCCCGTTCGACCCTAGCCATTTCTGGCCCATCTCCAACGAGTAAGAGACGACTAGCAACCACTTTCTCTACTAAGGCAAATATTCTAACGACATCCACAACCCTTTTCACTTCCCGAAAGTTTGAGATATGAACTAATATTTTTTCTCCATAAGGAGCAAAATGTTCCTTGCATTTTGCTGTTAAACCTTCCTTCGGCAAGTACATCTTAGGATCAATGAAATTTGGAATAACCTTAATATCTTGATCAAACGACCCAAACGTCGCTTCCGTTTCCCTTGCCAACGCCCTTGAAACAGCGGTCACCTGATCGCTAACTCTCAGGGCTAAACAGGTTAATAGATGAAACTCTTCGAAAGCACCCACTAATGTAACATCCGTACCATGCAGCGTCGTCACCAATGGAATCTGCTTGGTCATCATTTGTTTGGCCAAATATGCGCTAATACTATGGGGAATAGCATAATGGGCATGGATTAAATCCAGCCCCACATAATTAGCCACTTCCACAATCTTATTGGCCAATAACAACGTATAAGGGGGATATTTAAACACTGGATAGCTTACATCTGACACCTCATGATAAAACAGTTTCTCATGAAACCGACGTAAGCGAAAAGGTCGAGCCGAGGAAATAAAATGAACTTCATGCCCTCGTTCACCCAGTGCATACCCTAGCTCAGTTGCGACAACGCCGCTCCCGCCATAGCTTGGGTAACAAACCATTCCAATTTTCACTGATTGCACCTCTTTTAATTTAGCCTGTTCAAGGTGTTAATGTCCAAAGGATCAGGGATTCAACTCCTCGAAACCTATCGGCATTGCGTCTTGAATGGCTTCCCCAATAATTTTCTGAATATCATTAACCATGCAAGATACTTCAAATTCAGCCTCCAAATATTCCCTTGCGGTCGGATTTATGCTTACTAAGCTATATAATCGTTCTAATTCTTGCTGTTTCTCCTCACTGATCTCTTGTTCTAGCATTTGAGCCTCGCGGATCTCCCACTGTTTTAACTGAAATTCGCGGACCATCTTATGGTTGTAATCATCGCTCATGACCTTTTCTTTTGAAATAAGAAACTGCTTAAATTCAGCGGATTCCTTAAGTGTACGCGCTAGCTCATGAGCTAAATCAGTAGTCGCCATATCCCTTCCCTCTCCTCTACCCGCCTTTATCTATCTAAAAATTTAACTATTCTTCCATTATATAAAATTTTATAACAAGAGACAAATTAGAAATCTCATACCTTTTGACTCTTGTTAACAATATCCGCCAACATATCAAACGCCTGTAACCGGCTGAACGACAGTAAATCTGTCCATTGATCTCTGGAAATACTCCATGGGCAATGAACAGCTACCCTGCTGGCAAATCCCAACGGACTTCCACCATACATTTTTTCCAACCGACGTTGGGCAAGGCTGATCAAGCCAGGCGAATGAGCATTACACGCAATTGGTTCTAAGCATAACGCAGGCTCCTTCTCATACGTCACTAGTAAACTAAATTTTGCAAGCTGTCTTATAGCTACTTTATCTCTACAAATAGACCCTTCTAAAGGAACAGGGTCTGGTTGGATAACCCCTCCTAATTTTTGCCAAAAGTTCTTTTCAGTGGAACTAGTATTAGAGACACATACCCCTACTGCTCCCATTTGTAAGGCAAACCGTATAACAAAGCGAGCAAAATCACATTCCATAGTCCCTTTTAAGGATAATCCATCTAAAATAACCGGCCGCTCTGCACTGCTTAAAGTAAGAT
>JADQBO010000482.1 GCA_016278585.1 Desulfosporosinus sp. | reverse complement strand
CCCCCTGACATCCCCCGTCCCCCTGCGCACACGGCCCCTATGGCTGAATAGTCACCGAGGTCCCTATTTCAACATGTTTAAATAGGTCTTCGGCATCGTGGTTGTGCATACGGATACAGCCTAAAGAAACGGCTTGCCCAATGCTTAAGGGGTCATTAGTACCATGTATTCCATAATAAGGGATAGAGAGTCCCATCCAACGACTGCCAAAGACACCGCCAGGATAAAGGGTTTTCGTGGCAATGGTATAGTGGCCGAGGGGCGTAGGAGTTATCTTTTTGCCTACTGCGATAGGATAATAACGAATTCGTTGAGTACCTTCATAAAGCTCAAGCAGTCGACGGGCAGGATAAATGACAATTCTTTGTTTAGGCATAAAAGCCGCAGCCTCCTTTTTTAATAATTAGATCATCTCATAGTATATTCGTGATTTCTGAAGGTTGGTTGCATAAATATACCCTCTTTAGGTGGAAAATAAGTGAGGGAGTGATCAGATTGACGGAACATGTGGAAGGAAAACTGCTTATTATCGGTGGAGCAGAAGATAAAAAGAACGAGTGCACAATTCTTAAGCGTTTTGTCCAGGAATCGGGCGGAAGAGAAAGCCGTATTACAGTACTAACGGCTGCGACGGAATACCCTCTTCAAGTAGGGACGGAGTACCATGCTTTGTTTTTAGAACTAGGGGCTAAGGAAGTTCAAGTTCTCGATGTTTCAGACCGCACTCAGGCCAATAGGCAAGGTATTGAAAAAGTATTTGAAAAGTCAACAGGGATCTTTTTTACCGGAGGGGATCAACTCAGGATTACCGGATTATTGGGGGGTACGTTGATTGGTCGAAAGCTCCAACAGTTATATGAAAAGGGTATCATTATTGCAGGAACGAGTGCAGGAGCTTCAGTCATGTCGGATACAATGATTGTTGGGGGGGAAGCAGGAACAGCTAAGAAGGATACTTTGACGATGGCACCAGGACTGGGACTACTTCGGTCTGTAGTGGTTGATCAACATTTTGCCCAGCGTGGGCGAATAGGGAGGCTGCTATCAGCAATTTCCCAAAATCCCTATGTGCTTGGCGTGGGAATTGATGAGGACACTGCTATTTTAGTACAGGCTGATGCAAGCTTTTCGGTAATTGGCAGCAATACAGTAACAGTAATAGATGCCTCGACTTCAACAACTACGAATGTATCAGAAACCACTCCTGGGCAATCTCTGGTATTAAGCCCAATCTTAATGCATGTTCTATCGGATGGTTATGGTTTTGATCTAAAACATCGGGTCTCCCTGCTTTAGGCAAATGTATACCTTAAACAGGAATACCAAGACGGAAAAAGGTTAAAACTAGTAGAGGAATTACCATTGCTGCTTAAGGAGGAACAATAACAAAATGGAGATTAGAGAAATCCAAGCAATCGAAGGGGCTAATGGTTACAGCCATCGCCCAATTATTCGAGCGATTGTGGATCTCCAAGATTGGACTGAACGGTTTACTAATGAACTGGAGGATTTTCGTTATCGACTTATCGAGCATTTGCCGACATTGGTAGAGCACCATTGCTCAAGAGGTAAACTTGGCGGATTCCTTGAGCGGTTACACGAGGGAACCCTGATTGGACATGTCATCGAACATGTAACTATAGAACTTTTAACTCAAGCAGGTCAAACCATGAAATATGGCAAAACTATGGCTGTATTAGATCAACCTGGTTGGTATGAGATTATTTTCAATTACGAATCTAAAGTAGGTGCAATTGAGGGATTTAAACAGGGATTCTTACTTGTGAAAACTCTTCTGAATCAAGACTTATTTAATGTGGCTTTAGCGGTTAACCAGATCAAAAGCGTAATGGCAGAATGTGAATTGGGGGTTTCTACCCAAGTTATTGTTGAAACTTGTAAAGAACGAGGAATTCCTGTCCATCGTCTCAATGAAGGAAGCTTGTTGCAGTTGGGTTATGGTCGCAATCAACGACGTATTCAAGCGACAATTACTGATGCGACATCTAGTATAGGAGTAGATATTGCATGTGATAAAGAAATAACCAAAAAGATACTCAGTGAGGGCGGGGTTCCTGTCCCTTATGGATATATCGTTCGAACGGAAGAGGAAGCTGTTAAAGCCTTTCTGGAGATTGAGACCACTGTAGTAATCAAACCGTTAAACGGTAACCAAGGGAAGGGAGTAACGCTTCAGCTTACAAGCACTGCAGAAGTCCGGGCTGCCTTTAAGGTGGCTCAGACCTATGGGGAATGGGTCATCATTGAGAAATACATTGAGGGACAGCATTATCGTTTGATTGTCGTTGGAGAACGTCTAATTGCCGCAGCAAAGAGACTTCCAGCTCATGTAATAGGGGATGGCCGATCGACGATTGAGGAATTAGTAGCTCAAACCAATGCAGACCCTTTGCGTGGGGATGATCATGAAAAGGTCTTAACGAAAATTAAGATCGATTCGGTTGTACTCTTAAATCTAACCCTTAAGAACTTAACTCTGTCTTCCGTTCCTGGGGAGGGAGAAGTAGTATATTTAAGGGATAGTGCTAATCTAAGTACGGGGGGGATTGCTGAGGATGTCACGGATCTGGTACATCCTGATAATGTAGATTTAGCAGTCTATGCAACGAAGTTGATTGGGTTAGATGTAGCAGGCATAGATTTAGTGATCGAGGACATTGAGGCTTCCTATCGGGAGAGAGGTGGGCATATCATTGAAGTCAATGCTGCCCCAGGAATTCGAATGCACCATTATCCGAGTAAAGGAAAAGCACGAAATGTAGGTAAAGCAATTGTAGATCAAGTCATGCCATCCGGAAACGGACGTATACCAATCATCGCGATTAGCGGCACGAATGGAAAAACAACGACCACTCGTATGATCAGTAAACTTCTCACAGATCAACAGCTTTTAGTGGGGATGACTTCTACGGATGGCATATATATTAATAAAAAAATGTGGATTAAAGGGGATATGACAGGACCGGAGAGTGCAAAGGCTGTTTTGAGACACCCACAGGTTCAGGTGGCTGTTTTAGAAACAGCTAGGGGTGGGATTTTACGATCCGGTTTGGGTTATGATTATGCGGACGTAGCGGTCATCACCAATGTTTCTAATGACCATCTGGGTCAGTATGGTATAGAGACGCTAGAAGATATTGCTCATGTTAAAAGTTTAGTGGCTGAGGTGGTTAAGCCTCACAGCTATGTGGTTTTGAATGCTGATGACCCTCACGTAGTTAACATGGCAGAACGTACAAAAGGGAGAGTGATCTTCTTTAGTACTGAAAAGGATAATATTCATATTCGCAAACATTTAGGGAAAGGCGGAATAGCTGTTTTTGTACGGAGGGGTATGATCGTACTTTGTCAAGGAGCTCAAATTTGTCGGATTTGCCCTGTGAAAAAAATTCCAGTGACATGGGATGGCAAAGCTAAACATAACATCCATAATGCCTTAGCAGCTATTGCCTCAGGATGGGCATTAGGGATAAGCGCATCGGCTATTCGTGATTCCTTACAAGAATTTTCCTCGGATGTGGAACATAATCGCGGACGATTAAATTTATATGAGGTCGAGGGAGTAAATGTGTTTGTTGACTATGGGCATAATGCGGCAGGTATTCAAGAGATTGCCAAGACTCTCAAACACTTTAAAAAGAAAACTCTGGTAGGCTGTGTTACTGTACCGGGGGATCGGCCAGATGAAACAGTGCGTGAAGTAGGACGGATTGCGGCAAAAGGGTTTCAACGATTAATCATTCGAGAGGATGCTAATTTGCGAGGGCGAAAACCTGGAGAAATTGCTCAATTACTTTATGATGAAGCAGTACTAAGTGGCATGGATCCTAGTAAGATAAAGGTTGTACTACCAGAAACAGAAGCTTTTTGTCAGGGGCTGGATAGTTGCGTTCCAGGTGATACGTTTGTGATGTTTTATGAGCACCTAGAGCCGATTGAAGAGGAAATTCTCAAGAGGATGGAATTGCAAAAGGCTTTATCCTACATACCACCTCGGAGCGAGTGGGTCGTTGGTGGAGAATTTTAAGAATTAAGAGGTAATAATTGTATAAGAGTTGCAAGATATGTTGGATTTAGACAGGGGCGAGGATAATCTTCGCCCCTATTGGTGACTAAGCAGAAAGTAAAAACTGACTAAGATTTAATGGAGAAGTGCTGGAACTTTAACCTAAGAATATGTATAATAAAAAGAAATACTCT
>JADQBO010000360.1 GCA_016278585.1 Desulfosporosinus sp. | reverse complement strand
AGACACTGTCTTCGCACGAATTAGGCTTCTTGCAAGCCTCCAGGCGTAGGCGGCAGCCTTAGTTGCTCTTATGCTTAGACGAAGACACTGTCTTCGCACGTATTAGCCTTTCTTGCAGTATATAACGAAAGTTTATACTTTCTGACAGTATTAGAAAACTGGTTAGCGTTAGAGGTTAAGCCTCAAGATTTAAGGCTCAGGCGAAAACATGCGCTAATCCTGGATGGCCGGGTGTCCCTGTAGCCACGGATAACCTGAAGGGACCTGCCTGGTATCAATCAGTTTATACGTTCTGACTAGTATAACTATATTTCATAAAGGAAGTGACTTTTTGTGAAAAAGGTATTTGCTGATAGAATGTCCTTGCTCGGTACCGAAACCGCCTTTGAAGTTTTGGCTAAAGCAAAAAAGTTGGAAGCTCAGGGAAAGGATATTGTCCATCTAGAGATTGGCGAACCGGACTTTGACACTCCTAAGAATATCATTGATGCCGCGTGTCTAGCCCTAACCAGCGGATATACTCACTATACCCCAGCTCCTGGTATTCCGGAAGTCAGGGAAACGATTGCCGAATACATCTTTAAACATAAGAATGTTAAGGCCGCCGCAGAGGATGTAGTTATCGTCCCCGGTGGAAAACCAATTATGTTCTTCTCTATTATGGCAACAGTAAATCCGGGGGATGAGGTTATTTATCCAAATCCTGGATTTCCCATTTATGAATCCGTCATTCGGTTTGTTGGTGGAAAGCCTGTTCCAATCCCATTAAGGGAAGAAAATCAGTTTCGGTTAGATGTTAATGAACTTGCTCAGTTAATCACGCCCAAAACTAAAATGCTGATTATCAATTCCCCGGGGAATCCTACCGGCGGCGTTCTTACAAGTGACGATATTAAAGCAATTGCAGACTTAGTAAGAGGAAAAGAAATACTAGTTCTTTCTGATGAAATATACGATCGAATCGTGT
The DNA here is from genome assembly GCA_016278585.1 of Desulfosporosinus sp. GTDB lineage: Bacteria > Bacillota > Desulfitobacteriia > Desulfitobacteriales > Desulfitobacteriaceae > Desulfosporosinus. The sequence goes on along the minus strand of JADQBO010000360.1, from coordinate 3,269 downwards.
ACAGTGATACTCCTCTTCTTTCCATTGCCTCGTTACCTGGAATGAAGGATTGGACTATTATCTTAGACGGGTTCTCGAAAACTTATGCCATGACGGGTTGGCGGCTGGGTTATGGAGTTATGCACCCAGAAATAGCTGCTCGAATTGCTCAACTAATGGTCAACTCTAATTCCTGCACCTCTGCCTTTACGCAAATGGCGGGTAAAGAAGCACTTACAGGACCCCAAAGCGAAGTTGATAATATGGTGGCTGAGTTTAAGAGACGACGTGACATTATGGTTAATGGTTTAAACTCTATTCCGGGAGTTAGCTGCCTATTACCAGAGGGATCCTTTTACGTCTTTCCCAATCTAAAATCCTTCGGTAAAGACACTAAAGAGATAGCTGATTACCTCTTGAATGATGCAGGAGTCGCTTGTTTAGGGGGTACCGCCTTTGGCTCATACGGTGAAGGATACCTGCGGTTCTCTTACGCTAATTCAGTAGCCAATATTCAGAAAGCTTTAGAACGTATCGAAACTTCTTTACGCAACATGAAATAATCAAGGTCGCCTCCCGCCAAAGCCTTTAAAAAAACAAAACCGCTGGGCCATTAATACCCGGCGGTTTTAACTGTAAGCTAGTAAACTCAATGTAAGAGGGCGAGAATCCTATCCTTGTTAAAACCCACGACCGTTTCATCTCCCACCAGAAAAGTGGGCACACTATTGATGTTTCTGCTTTGTAATTCTAATAAAGCATCTTCATCCGTACTGATATTCTTCTCCTCAAAAGGAATATTGTTTTGCGAAAGAAACTTCTTCGCTACTGTACAGTACGGTCAAGTATTGTTGGTAAACATAGTTACATTTTTCAAGGTCAAACCCCTCCTGTAAATTTCTTGAACTATTGTTAGTATTGCATTAATTCTATTTTTCATTCCTGTTCATAATCTAGCGAAATCTGAAACTAATTAATGATCCACAAAGAAATGCATACCTATAAATACTGGAGGTAGTAGGGACGATTCGATTCCACAAATTGATCAAAGGGGGGAACCTAATTGACCATACTTAAGATAGCATTATGCCAAATGCCGGTTAAGACTAATAAACTAGAGAATCTCAATCAAGCCTCTATTATGCTTCAGGAGGCCGCAGCTAATAAGGCACAGTTGGTAGTCTTACCTGAAATGTTCAATTGCCCGTATGATATTCATTGCTTTCACGATTATGCTGAGCAAATTCCCACTGGGGAAACTACAAACCATCTCTCTAGTCTTGCCCAGGCTCACGGCCTTTATCTAGTAGGAGGCTCAATTCCAGAACTGGTTGGCGAACTACTCTACAATACCAGTGTCGTATTTAACCCACAAGGAGAGATTATTGCTAAACATCGCAAAGCCCATCTGTTTGATGTACGCGTTAAAAACGGCATTGAGTTCATTGAATCACAAGTATTAACTGCGGGAACTTCTGCCACATTGTTTGATACACCATGGGGTAAATTCGGATTGGAAATATGCTATGATATTCGCTTTCCGGAATTAACTAGAAAAATGGCTAAAGATGGAGCCCGTCTTGTCATCGTACCTGCGGCTTTTAATATGACTACTGGTCCAATTCACTGGGAATTACTGTTCCGTAGCCGTGCCCTAGATAACCAAATCTTTATGATTGGTGCTTCTCCAGCCCGTAATCCCGATGCCTCCTATGTTGCCTATGGCCATTCCTTAGCTGTCAATCCTTGGGGACAGGTGCTTATACAGTTGGAAGAAAAACCTGGAATTTTAATAGCTGATCTTAATTTAACCCAAATTGAGGAGGTTAGGGAAGCTCTACCGATCTGGAAGCAACGTCGGGAGGATCTATACTAAATTATTACCCTAAATGAAAGAACGTTTAAGAACATGGTATAGGTTAGGGGTTAGATCAATAATTGATCCGTTTTCAGATTTTTTAAACAAAGAACCCCTAGATAAGCCAATAGATAAGTGTTTTAATACACGGCAAATAGGTATTGTCTGTTCTACATTCACCTGCTATAATTCTAACATATTCTTTTATGCGTGAAGGAATCCTTTACGGCATAGATAGAAAAGGTAATCGCTAAAAGCAATAAACCAAGAGAAAGGAAGTATGGTAGGACGGATATAAACATTGCTGGAAATAGTACTAGCGTATCTTACTAATTGTTTAAACAAAATGAAAGAATTGAGGGGAAATAGAATGGTTAGAATGGTAGGAAAGAAAAAATCACTTATTGGACTAGGGGCTATGCTCCTGATTACCGCATTAATGACTTCAGGATGTGGTAGTAGCCCGGCCGCTAAAACAGAGAACAAACCTATCAAAGTTGGAATTGTAGATACTTACACCGGCGGTGCAGCCGTATATGCGAAAGATTCTTTAGATGGTTTTAAACTAGCTGTCAAAGAATTCGAGGATAAAGGTGGTCCAAAGATTGAATTTGTCACTCGTGACGACGAATTTAAACCGGACAAATCAACAAGCTGGGCTAAAGAACTCGTGATGCGTGAGCAAGTTGATTTTCTGGCAGGAACTACCAATAGCGCAGGCTCTTTAGCTGTTTCCCAATATGCTAAAGAGACTAAAGTACCCTTTATCGTATGGGGCGGAATGAGTGATAGAATCACAGGTGAAGCAGGTCATCGCTATGTATTTAGCACATTGCCAAATACAGCAATCATCGGTAAAGCAGGTGCTGTCCAGCTCTCCAAGACGTCTCATCAAAAAATCTGGCTAGCCGGCAGTGACTATGAATATGGTCACTCTGTAATAGATAACCTCTGGTCCAATCTAGAGACCCTTAAACCAGGCGTTGAAAAAATGGGAGAATCCTGGTGGCGTGTTGGAGAAACAGATTTCACTCCATACATTAATGCTATTCGAAGTGCTAAACCGGATATTCTAGTAGTGGGTACCGGAGGAGCAGATATGGTAGCCTTTATGAAAGCGGTCAAAGCGACCGGATTAGTTCAGGAATTACCTGTTTGGGCACACACTAGTTACGACCCCGCTACCCTAAGACCGTTGGGAGATCAAGCTCCTGAGGGGGTAATGGGTACTAACCCTTATTTGCACAATTACCCGGACACCGCTGAAAACAAGGCCTTTGTTGAAGCTTTTAAGAAAGAATATAACCGTGAACCCGCTGCATTTGCCTTATATGGTTATATGGGAGGTAAATTCCTCGGAGAAGCGATAGAAAAAGCAGGAAGTACTGATAAGGAAAAAATCATTGATGCTATGGAAGGATTAACCGTTGAT
>JADQBO010000418.1 GCA_016278585.1 Desulfosporosinus sp. | reverse complement strand
TTGCCGGGGTTGAAATAATCGATCCCAGTTGTCTCCAAATCCCGGTAACTGTGACTTTCCCATAATTAATCATACCCAAACGAAATAAAAATTGTCCCGTAGCCCCTAATAGAATTGAGAAAAATGCAACGGCTAAAGGGCGGACTTCAGAAATTAAAGACATGAAATCAAAACTCCTTGAATTAAAGCTCTCAGATCTTATAGTTGATATCAATTAAGTTTTCTCAGAAAAACGTTTATTTATACCGTTCAAATTCCGGGACGATCCCATGCAAATTCCCGCACGGTTCGTAACTTGACTTCCATCCTTGGGTTAACCTTAAGCACCTTTCTCAGTAAATTAATACTCGTTCTTATAATAACGTACAGTCTGCTTTAAAAATATTTTGAAATATATATAGTATTGTGGTATATTTTTCTAGAATGCGTAAACTTTCATAACATTTAAACTTTTTATAAAAGAGGAGGATTTTACGATGACTGTCAGAGCTGAGTTAAAAGAACTTGTAGAGAAGATGAATGCCAACCCAGAACATATTGCGAATGAAAAAGACCGTACGTTCCAAATTAATCTCGAAGAAAGTGGTGCCTTACAAATCGTCTTTAAATCTGGTCAGGTGGAAATCATTGAGGGAAGTGCTCCGGATGCAGAAGTTACACTCATTCTCAATGAAAAAAACTTCTCAAAAATGCTCAAAAATAATCTCAATACTACAATGGCATTTATGACTGGTGGTTTAAAGGTTGAAGGCAAATTAGGCTTAGCCTTAAAGCTCCAGGAAATAGTTAAATTATATCAATAAATTTACAATTTAATGAATGAATACTCACCCATAATATTTATTAGCTAACGGTGTATGGTGCCAAGAGTATCATCCCGTTACACGTCAAATGCGTCCTCAATTCACTTTAAAATAGTGAAATGAGGACGCTTGTGAGGGTTTTAACTCTATTCGTTTAAATCTACTCTCTTTGCATTACAAATATAGACGATCTCTTCAGCAATATTTGTACAGTAGTCCCCTAGTCGCTCTAAAAAGCGACTGGCAAAGAGGAGGTAATTAGCTTGGGCCACTTTATTCGGATCTTCCATCATAATAGCCCTTAGTTCACCAAAGACTCCCGAGTAGATTTTGTCAATATCATCATCTATTAGGGACATTTCTGATGCAGCACCGCAATCTTCATTAACGTACGCTTTTAGGCCAATGTCAATCATTTCTTGCACTAAAGTACTCATGCGAGGAATGTCAATAATTGGCTTAATCAATGCTTCTTCACCAATTCTGAGCGTTATTTTGGCTAGATCTACCGATAAATCACCCATTCTCTCTAGGTATATAGATATTTTAAAGCCAGCTACAAGCTTACGTAAATCACGGGCAAAGGGCTGTTGGGTAGCAATCAGAAGTATACACTTTTCTTCAATAATTGCTTGTAAATCATTGATGTCTAAATCTTTAACCACGATAGAGTTCGCTAATTCTAGATCTTGATTTATCAAAGAACTAACGGCGTTCGTTATTTGTTGGTTGACCATGTTTCCTAGCTTTAGGATATTAATACGCAGATCCTCTAACTCATGATCGAACTTCTGACGAGTTGGCATTTTGTAAACCTCCTCTCTTTAAACGTCTTCATTATAAACGTCATTTCTATAAAAATATAGATAGAAATAACATTCTTGAAATAATTAATTTCAATGAACAGAGAGTATTAACCGAGCCGACCAGAAATATAATCCTCGGTTTTTTCTACGCAGGCCGAGTAAAAAAACATTGGTTTCATCTTCTTCAATTAAATCACCGCTTAGGAAAAATCCCCTTCGATCTAAGATGCAGCCAATGAGTCGGTATTGTCAAACATATGTTAAAGACAATGAGTAAAGCGGCTGCCCCATAGGCGATTTGATCGGTTAAGTAGAGAATAGTGGCTATTCTAAAAACGAGCGTCCTCACTTCACTGTAATTGTGAATGAGGACGCTTGTTGATGGTTTTGATCACTTTAGAATTTTGGAGACTGAGTTTTCACACAGGCGTTATTCTTATTTATCGTATGGCTCTGAAGTCCACGTATTAGATGCTCTACTACTGAGGTCATCATTATTTCTTTAGTTTGCTGATAGGAATAAATCCAGTTTTCTCAACATTTTTTTCTTGGAATTCTGAGCTCATAATATAATCCAAGAATTGTTTTACTGTGCCTGTCGGCTCTCCCTTGGTATACATGTGTTCAAAAGCATATATTGGATACTGTCCATTCGTGACTGTTTCTACGCTATACTCTACCCCATTGTACTTTAAAGCCTTAACCGTGTCTTTCAGGTAAGCTGCATCAACATAGCCAATGGAACCAGAAGTTTGAGCTACGCCGGTGATTAAATTCCCGGTTGAATCTTGGGCAGCCGCTGCGTCTGTAAAGTCTTTACCGTCCATCACAATCTTACTGATCGTTGCCCGGGAACCGGAAGATTTGGCACGACCGATAATCGATATTTTGGCGTCCTTACCACCAACCTCTTTCCAGTTCGTGATTTTCCCCGTGAAGATATCTGTTAATTGATCTTTGGTTAAGTTATCGACTGTGACATCATTATTAACAATAATTAGAAATGGAGCTATTGCAACTTGATGATCAACTAACCCTTTGTCTTTTAACTCATCCGTTACAACGACATCGGAGTTTCCGATATCTACAGAACCGCTAGCCACATTATTCAGACCCGTAAACGATCCACCACCGCTTGTGTTTATTTGTACACCAGCATTCTTTGCCATAAACTCATCGGCAGCTAATTTCACTAGTGGTTGGAGAGCTGTAGAACCAGCCGCAGAGATAGTCTTTTTATCAACGGTTGGAGTTTGTGAAGGTGTTGTTGGTGCAGATTGACCACACCCTACCAGGAATAAAAAAGCCGCTAAGGTAGTACTTACGAGAGCAAGTTTAGATTTGGTTTTAAACAAATTAGTTTCCTCCTCAAATTTTCTTTAACGTAAATTGATTATACAAAACGTTTGTAAAGTCTCCATGAACTCAATGTAATGTTTAAGTTAAAGTTTTGGAATATCAGGTTCTAGGTCGATGTGTAAATGTGTACCCTATACCCCTTACGGAATCGAGAACTGGACCTAAGGACTTCAATTTGTTTCTTAAATGACTAATATGGACATCAAGTGCTCTGGTACCTGTAGTAGAAAGGTTACCCCAAACCTTTTGAATCAGATATTCTCGACTAAATACTTGATAAGGATTTGTCACGAAAAGAACAAGTAATTCATATTCCTTAATGGTTAAATTTAATGGCTCGTCAGCTATCGTAACAGTGTAGCTATCTAACGCTATCTCTAATGCTCCCCACCTCAATTGGCTAGCTTTTGTTTCAGTTTTACGTTGAACCTCTCTTACCCTTGCCTTTATCCTAGCGGATAGTTCTCTGGGGCTAAAAGGTTTAGATAAGAAGTCGTCAGCGCCAAGTTCAAGTCCGATTATTTTGTCCAGGACATCATTGCTTGAACTTAAAATTATGATCGGAACAACTTTGGTACCCTCCTGAGAGCGCAATGATTTAATAATATCAAATCCATCAAACATCGGTATTGTTGTATCAATAATAATGAGCTCTGGTTTTTCCCTCCTAGCGAGCTCTAACCCTTGTTCGCCGTTTAAAGCAGTTATTACTGTAAACCCATCTTTTTCTAAGTTAAACCGGACTAATTCTTGTATTTGGACCTCGTCCTCTACTAGCAAAATTTTGGTCACATTATAACTCCCCCCAATAAGATCCTCTAGTAATAACTTAGAAGTAGAATACCTGCCTATATCATAATCGTTGTATGTAAAGTCTGTATGAACACAATGTAAAGTTATGGTTAAAATTATAGTTGTTCTTTAAATAGTTCTAAAATACAACTGTAAAGAACATATTATTCTCAGGTTAAGAAATAACTTACTACGTTAAGTTTAAGTTAATGATTAGGAAAATATCTTTAAAATTTAAGTATAAACATTTACTAGGTATGAATATTTTTAAAACACCTATAAATAAATGATTTTATTTTAACTAAATTAATTTAACGAGAAATTAACATTCAGTTCATCAGTCCTTTACAAACATGAATTACTATTGTTGTAGGCAAAACACTTAAACAAAGTCGTGATTAGAGCTCCATTGCTTTAGTCAAATGAAGGAGTTTTCAAATGTTTAAGTCATTAGCGTTGCATAAATCATCTGACAAAAAGTCAAATATCAAATGGCAAAGA
>JADQBO010000472.1 GCA_016278585.1 Desulfosporosinus sp. | reverse complement strand
GTTTCATAACGTTTTGTGCCTTGAGCGCAGCGAAAGGAATGGATATATTTATGACTTTAGAACGGAAATCCTGGTTATCAAAAGCAGTAATATTTTTTGCTGTTACAACGTTTGGGTTTGCGGTTTTAGGATTTTTTTATATTGAAAACTGGTTGCTGCGAGTAGTTATACAAGGCAGTCTTTGTTTAATGATTTTATTTAAAGGTATTCATACTATTAAATATCAAAAAGAGAAGAATAAATTAGGTTATTTATTTGTTGGAGGAGCGGCTTTTGCATTTTTGGTGATGGTTAATACAATTATTGTTGGTTTTAAGATAGGTGCTTTTTAAAGACGGTTAGGTGTCTTTAATACGACAAGTGTTTTTCAATTGTCCCCTGGTGTAACTGGGCACAAAGGGAGTATTATTCTTATTTAGTGGCCATGCTTACTACGATAATTGAGGTGATTCTACCAAATTATAAAAAATTGAAAAGAACAGATAAGTTAGCGGCTCTGGAATCATCGGATATTCCAGAGCCGTTAATAGATTGGTGGTGGAAAATGGAAAAATTTCATTAATTTAAAAAAGGCCCATTGACAACAAATATAGAAGGGGCTTCAGTTAACTGTGTCTCTTTAAAAATTGACAAATTTAATAAAAGAATGGGGAACCGGTGAACATATAATAGAGTAATTAGAACTAGAACTAGAACTAGAACCTAAAGAGAAAGCCTTCTTTATAATTCAAAGGTTGATACTATTAAAGATAAACTACCTTAGATCGGTAGAGGGGGAAGGTGTAATGGGAAAATTGATATTAGAGGACAAGGAAATTGTTCAACAACTGAAAGGAATGTGTGATTGGCTTCATAAAAATCCTTGCTATGATCGTTATCTAATACGTCTGTTAGACCTTATTGGCGCTACCATGGTGGGGGTAAAGCCAGCTGAATTGCTAAACCTTCCTATTAACGAAGGCGAAACAAAAAATTTGGCTTTGGAAGAATTAAGAGTCTTCTTTTTGCAAGATGAAAATACGAAGCTAAGAGAAATAAAAATACAGAATGGAAGAATACAAGTTTTGTTTTATCATTCTACTTCTCTAGATAAGGCACTTTGTAACAGTGCAAATCTAAGATTTCTTAGAAGTTTAGGCTATCCTGAACAATACTCTGTAGAAACGTATGTTGATTTTTTGATTTCTAGGTTATATAAAAAGGATTTTCCTCATGAAATAGGTCTATTTCTAGGCTATCCATTGAAAGACGTACTAGGATATATCGGTCATCCTTCATTGAAATTGGTTAAGATAAATGGTTGGAAAATATATGGTAATGACAAGTTGTCTAATAAGAGGTACGAGAGTTTTTTACAAGCCCGAACAAAAATCAGAGAACTTATTTACCCAATCGCTGGCTACCATTAAGTATCGAAGACAAGAAAGGAATCGAATTATGGCTGCATAAACACTCCTCTAATTAGCGTGACCGTTAACCTTACTGGGCGTTAATTCTATGGAATTTGTCCTAAGATACTGTGTATAGTTTATCTAGAAAGAAGTATTGACAAAACCGGAAAGCAAGTGGTATTATCCTTTTAATTGATAATGATTATCATGATGAATTAAATTATCGGGGTATTTGGTCCGAGTAGACGGGAATGATATTGACATTCGTTATCAATAGGAATAGAATTAAATTAGGATATCAAGGGAGAGGAATGGATGCCTTACCCGGAAAATTAAGTCAATTATAAAGGACTAAGGATATCTCTCAATAAAAAAATCTCTCAATAGTTAATGATAAATGATAAGGAGGAAAGGGTTTTAGAGGACCTTGAAACAGCTTAAGTCGGGGAGTAGCTATAAATTAAGTGATAATGAGTATCAGATTTAATTCAAGAGATATTACTAATATATAGTGCAAACAATCATTACCAAGCTAGAAGTAGTGAAATTTTCATGATTATTCTAATTATAATTTAAACGAGGAGGTAAATATGATGTCTTTATCAAAGGGAGCGTTAAATACGCCTTATACTGTGAATTGTGTTAAAACTGATTATGAAGATATTCGTAATTTCTTATTTACGCTTGGTTGTTTTCCTGGTGAAAAAGTAACTATTATTTCGAAATTGGCATCTAACTATATAATTAACATCAAAGATGCCAGGTACAGTATAGACGAGGATTTAGCAAACGCCATTATGGTATAAATACTTATTGAATTATTATCCCTAGGGCAGAGTTGATTAATAGAAAGACAAAACTCACTATTTAAAGGAGATAACTCATGAAAATTGCTTTAGCAGGAAACCCAAATAGCGGAAAAACAACAATGTTTAATGCTATTACGGGTAAAATCGAGCATGTAGGAAACTGGCCCGGGGTTACCGTGGAGAAGAAGGAAGGCGATGTTAAACAGAGCCTTAACCCCAAGAACGAAGATTTGGTTGTAGTGGACTTGCCCGGTGCATACTCCATGTCACCATACACGAGTGAAGAGTCGGTTACCAGAGACTTTATCCAAAACGAAAAGCCAGATGTTATCATCAACATTGTTGACTCAACAAACATAAGTAGAAGTTTGTACTTTACTACACAATTACTAGAACTGGGTATACCTCTCGTTATTGCACTAAATAAGAGTGATTTGACAGATAAAAAGGGCAACACAATAGATGTTCCGGCATTGAGCGATGCCCTAAAATGCCCCGTTATCGTAACTGTATCGACAGAATCAGCAAATAACGGTTTACTTGAACTGATGGATACAGTTATAACACTTGGTAAATTAAATAAAAAGCAAATTTCCCCTATTATTGGAGGTATAAAAAACGCTTCAACGAAGGAGGAATTTGAAAAAGGTGATAAAAAACGATATGCGTTTATAAACAATCTCGTTTCGGAAGTTGAGAGAAGAAAGATAAGTTCGGAAAAGCAAACCACACAAGACAAGGTCGATAGGATAATAGCTAATAAATGGCTGGGGATTCCGATTTTTGTAGTAATAATCTGGCTAGTATTTTCGATCTCTCAGACATGGGTTGGACCATTGTTTGCAGATACTTTTGTCGGATGGATAGACTTGTTGTATGAGGGTGTAGCTTCGCTGCTAGGCGAAGATGTAAACCCTGTACTTGCTGCTTTACTTTTAGATGGTATCATTGGCGGTGTGGGTGCTGTCATTGGATTCTTACCACTGATTATGGTGTTGTTTTTCTGCTTAGCACTATTGGAAGATAGCGGATATATGGCTCGTGTAGCAGTTATTTTGGATAGATTCTTTAAAAAGGTTGGATTATCAGGTAGATCCATTATACCTATGATTATCGGTACCGGTTGTGGTATACCTGGTGTTATGGCAACAAGAACCATTAAGAACGAAAGACAAAGACGGACCACCGCGATGTTAACCCCATTTATGCCTTGTGGTGCAAAGCTCCCAATCATTGCACTTTTCGCCGGTGTTTTCTTTAACGACAATAGCTGGGTTGGAACGTCAATGTACTTCCTTGGAATTTTCGTAATCATTATTAGTGCCTTGATTATCCGAAGGGTTACAGGAGATTATTCTAAGTCATATTTTATAATGGAGCTTCCTGAATACAGATGGCCAAGTCTATCAAGAGCAGCCACATCCGTGTTAATGAGAGCAAAAGCATTCATTATTAAAGCAGGAACAATTATTCTGGTTTGTAACGCTGTGGTACAAATATTACAAACCTTCAACTGGCAATTCCAAGTCGTTGCAGAGACTGCGCCGGAGACTAGTATATTAGCAAGCATCGCATCGCCCTTAGCGATATTATTTATACCCCTTGGCTTTGGTATGTGGCAGTTTGCAGCAGCGGCAGTCACTGGATTTATCGCCAAGGAAAATGTCGTCGGCACCTTAGCTGTTACCTTTAGTATCACGAACTTTATCGATGTTGAAGAATTAGCACTTGTTGGTGGCAGTGCAGAAGTAAGTGCAATCTTCGGTATTAGTGCAGTCACCGCACTTTCTTATCTGGTCTTTAACCTCTTTACACCACCCTGCTTTGCGGCGATCGGTGCCATGAGGTCTGAATTGGAATCGTCTAAGTGGCTTTGGGGCGCTGTTGGTTTCCAGATGGGGATGGGTTATGTCTTAGCGTTCCTTGTATACCAGGTAGGTACTTTAATAACGACGGGTACGTTAGGCGAAGGATTTATCGGGGGGATAATCGCTGTGGCGATTTTCGTAGCATATGTTGTTTTCTTAATGAGAAAAGGCAGTAAAAGCGAGCAAATATCTGGTAA
>JADQBO010000163.1 GCA_016278585.1 Desulfosporosinus sp. | reverse complement strand
TCATATGGTGGGGCTTCCCTCGTTATAACCTTAATCAAACTTGGTCTGATATTAAATATCTCCCGTTACCGGAAAACAAACTCTAAGGGCCGACTTGAAAAGAACCTCTCAAACATTTCTGTGTAAACCCCTAGTAAACGGGGATAATATGGAAAGGATCGTTTAAGGGGGTGTAATATGCTGTTTCCTTATGGAGAATGGGCTATTCTTTTCTTAACACTTTTAACCTGGACAGAAAAACACCCTTCCCGGCGATTTTTCCTTATGTTGACAGTCGCCTGGCTGGTAGGGAAATGTCTTGAGCTATTCCTTCCTGGGACTATGCCTTGGCACTGGCACTTTGCACGTCTGGCAGTTATGCTCGTATTTTGGGTCTGGGCGTTGAGGCGTACTGAACACCGATGGTTACCTTTACTATTTACCAGTTTAATTGTCGGCGTGGAAACCTTATTTCTTGTCAATGAACCCGGGGTTGTCCCCTATATATCATGGGTATTTGCGAGTGTGTTGGTTTTAGTGGCTTGGCTGAGCACAAAGTCCTATTGGGGAACCGCCGCTGCCTTAACCGGGAGTACTCTCTTAAACCAGGCATTCGTGCGTTTTACCAATGATGGGATTGTAAGGTATGCAGACTTACCCAATGAATTTGTTTGGAATTTTGGGGTGGGATTTTTTACGATCTGGGCCGGTCTAAATCTAGGATGGCAGGTTTATACAAAGAGAGGGTTACAAGAAAAGGATGCTGAACAAAGTATCTTTAAACCACGTAGGAATATATGAACCCTTTCAAAGGGAACTCCAGTAGCAGGTGAGGTTCATATGTAGTATACTTGTTAACGATTGAGGCTGTTGATGGTAGGCCCTTGATCTGAGTATTGTCAGGAGGATGAAGCATTTGTCTAAAGGGCTTGTGGTCGCGGCGGTCCATACAGGAAGTATTGCTGAAGAGATGGAGATTGAAGTTGGGGATCGTGTTCTAAGCGTAAATGAAGAGGAACTTAATGATATTATTGATTTTCAGTTTGGTATATCAGAAGAGGAGTTCACGCTACTTATCGAAAAGTTAGATGGTGAGCTATGGGAGATTGAGATAGAAAAGGGGCCAGGGGAATTCTTAGGCTTAGAAGTCGAAACAGTAAGTGCTAAGGGTCTAAAAAAATGTTGTAATAATTGTACCTTTTGTTTTGTGGCTCAAATGCCAAAAGGGATGCGTCCAACGCTTTATGATAAAGATGATGATTACCGTTTATCTCTCACACAAGGTAGTTTTATAACCTTGTCGAATTTAAGTGAGGAAGACGTATCACGAATTATTTCCTTACATCTTAGTCCAATGTATATCTCAGTTCATGCCTGGAACCCGGAAGTTCGCTCTCGACTTATGAAAAATCCACAGGCAGGAAAGTTACCTGAACAATTTCAACGTTTTGCCGAGGCTGGAATTATGGTACATGCTCAGATTGTCTTGATTCCTGAGCATAACGATGGAGACATCTTAAAAGAAACGATTGAACGGTTAGGGGAACTGTACCCATCGGTACAATCAATTGGAGTTGTGCCCGTGGGCTTAACTCGCTACCGTGAGAAGCTTACGCCACTGCGTGGATTTACGGCAGATGAAGCACGTCTGATTTTGGACCAAGGGGAGAGGTGGCAGCAAGACTTCTTTCAGCAGACAGGTCGGCACCTTGTGTATTTTTCGGATGAGTTTTATGTGTTGGCAGGAAGAGAATTTCCAGAGTCAGTGGTATATGATGATTTTCCCCAATTAGAAAACGGTGTAGGGATGGTACGGAAATTTATCACAGAGATTGAATCCAGCTGGGACCTATTACCCGATCAGGTTGCAGAACGCTGTGTACATATCATAACCGGAGCAGCAGCCCAAGAAGTCTTTGAATTGTGGCGGAAACGCTTAATGGAGCGAGTGAAGGGGTTAAAGATCAAGGTCCATAGCATACGCAATGATTTTTTTGGATTATCGGTCACTGCCGCAGGACTATTGACGGCTCAGGATATCGCTCAGCAATTAGGGGATCTACATGGGGAAGAATTTCTTATTCCGCGTACCATGCTTAAGGCGGATGAAGACATCTTTCTTGATGATCTGAGCGTGGAGTGGTTAGAGCAGAAGGTTAATGGCAAAGCGAGTATTGTTGAAAACGAGGGCCTTGCATTTTTAGAGCACGTGCTTGGAAATTCTTTGGAGGTGGAACGCTTTGAGTAAACCTATTGTAGCAATAGTAGGCCGGCCAAATGTCGGAAAATCTACATTATTTAATCGTATTACGGGCGGATTGGTCGCTATTGTGGAAAATATGCCAGGAGTGACAAGGGATCGTCTTTACCGTGATGCCGAATGGCTGGGGCGAAAATTTGCCTTGGTCGATACAGGGGGAATTGAATTTAAAGACGAAGGGACTCCCATCGCTTCCCAGATGAGAAGACAGGCAGAGATCGCCATGGAGGAAGCGGATGTGGTTATATTTGTCGTGGATTCCCAAATACCTCCTACTCCAGATGACGACTTAATCGCGCGGACCTTGCGACGTTCTGGAAAACCGATCTTGCTCGCTGCGAATAAAGTCGAAGACTTTGCAAAAGTAGAAGGCCAATTATATGATTTTTTAAGCTTAGGGTTAGGCGAAGCAATGCCTATTTCCGCAGTTCATGGCATGAATACGGGAGATCTACTGGACTCGGTAATTTCAAACTTACCGAAGGAGGAAGAGGAAGAATACGATCCGGATTTGATTCGTATTTCCGTCATTGGACGTCCAAACGTTGGAAAGTCATCCTTAGTTAACACGCTGCTGGGAAAAGAGCGGGTTATCGTTAGTAGTATTCCAGGAACCACCCGTGATGCTATTGATACTCCCTTTGAACACGAAGGGAAACATTATATACTTGTTGATACGGCGGGAATGCGTCGGAAAGCCCGTATAGATGAATTAACAGAGCAATATAGTGTTGTTCGGTCTCTGCGCGCAGTTGATCGCTCAGATGCGATACTGATGCTTATCGATGCCATGGATGGAGTGACGGAGCAAGATAAAAAAATTGCTGGGTATGCCCATGAAGCAGGGAAAGCCATCATTTTAGTCGTTAACAAATGGGACCTTGTCGAAAAGAATGAGAAGACCATTAACAAATTTGAAAAAGCAATTCGCGAAGAATTAGGGTTTATGCAGTATGCTCCGACAATGTTTATTTCCGCTAAAACCGGACAACGGGTTAATAAAATTTTGGAGCTTGTGGATTTTGTGGTGGAGCAAAATTCAACTCGCGTGGCGACGGCTACCTTGAACACCTTACTTAGAGAATGGATTCATCTCAATCCTCCCCCGTCAGATAAGGGTCGGCGCTTAAAGGTCCGCTACCTGACTCAGGTAAGCGTCAAGCCCCCCACATTTGTTTTCTTCGTGAATGATCCAGAACTTATGCATTTTTCCTATAAACGCTATTTAGAGAATCAAATGCGAAAACACTTTGGGTTTGAGGGTACTCCGATTCGAATTGTAATTCGACAAAAAGACGAAGAGAAGGAGTAAGCTATGTCGCGTTACCTTATTTTCATTCTGGCGTATTGCTTGGGTGCCATTCCTTTTGCGTACTTAGCAGGCCGTTTAAAAGGAATTGACGTACGTCGGCATGGTAGCGGAAATATAGGCACCACAAATGCCTTTCGCCTTTTAGGAGTTAAACTGGGAATTGCGGTACTTCTAGGAGATTTTTTGAAGGGAGCGTTATCTGCCTCCCTTGGTTTGTGGGCTTTTGGGCCGTGGGGGGGCATCATTGGCGGGTTACTAGCAATGGCAGGTCATAGCTGGAATCCGCTGTTTGGCTTGCGACCCAGTGGGAAAGGGGTTGCAGCAGGGTTTGGAATAATTGCTGTTTTAATGCCAAAAGTCACACTCATAGCAGTCTTAGTCTTTCTCCTAGTAGTGTGGCTTACACGCTATGTTTCTATGGGTTCAGTTACGGGTGCCCTTACGGTTTTAGTCACGGTTTTTGTGTTTCCTCAACCCTTTGCCTATCGAGTGTTTGGAGTGGTCGCAGTCTTGGCAGTTTTGGTGCTTCATCGGGCTAATTTTCAACGTGTTCTAAAAGGAACGGAACATCGATTTGGGGATAAAAAGTAATTGAGGCTCGGAGCCAAACATCGTGCCTCGAGAAAAGGGGGAATGAAATGTCTAACGTAGCGGTTTATGGGGCCGGCAGCTGGGGGAGTGCTTTAGCCGTTCTTTTGGCGAAAGCTGGTCATCAGGTTGCGCTTATCGGTCGTCATGAGGATGAAATGGAAAA
>JADQBO010000186.1 GCA_016278585.1 Desulfosporosinus sp. | reverse complement strand
AAGACACTCCTTTTGGCCAATATCGGTGGCAAAAATACCTTGATCATAATCGCGTCGTCGTGGGCAGCGATTATGGACGGTTTGACCGTAAAAGAGTTTGGGCCGTCCGAAACTTTCAAGCTCAGGTTCACCATATAAGGCCAAATGAAGGAGGGTCCCCATGATCCAATCTGGATGAGCAGGACAACCGGAAACATTAATAACTCTGCGTTCAGGAAGGATATTTTGCACACCGGTTGCCTGGGTGGGGTTAGGATGACCGGCAACTGGGCCACCGTAAGTAGCACAACTGCCGATGGCAACAACGTATTTTGCTTTGAGTCCTACACGTCGAACAAGCTCGATTCCTGTGATTAGCGTACCATTATCATAAGCAACATGGTTATAATGACCGCCGTCACGTTGGATCATAGATCCTTGGACAATAAGAATATATTCGTAAGGCATTTTCTCATAGGTTTCCTGAAGAATGCTGTAGGCAGCCTGTCCTTGAGCTTGATTCATGCTCCAATCATAGCGCCAATCGACAATGTTGGTGAGGATATCGGAAAAAGTTGGCGTCCAAATATTATCAAGGGAGATACTGTCCCCGGTACAAGTACCAGTCTCAATCATAACCACGGGAAGTTTTTTAACCTCACCTGCTGCAACCGCTTCTGCAAGAGGAGGAGAGACGAGTTGATAAAAATTGCCCAGAACAGCTCCTTTAACAACTAACTTTAAAAAATCACGTCGGCTTAGCATGATTAATCCTCCTTGGAAGGTTATTATTTCCAAAAAGAGAAAAATAAACTCAAATTTCCTTAATTAAAGGGTGAAATGATACTGAACGGCATCTTCCGGATTTTGGAGACAAAAAAAGACATCCCTGTGGGATGCCTTAGGCAAAACGAACCTGTTTACAGAAACAGGTATTTAAGATCGTTCAAGTCTTGTAATTTGGTAAGTTACTCCGTCCTTGAATCAAGTTGGGAGGGGTTGCTATTAGCGTCCAAAGTAGGAGCACTTTTCTTTCCGGCAGCCATGAGGATGTCGTTCAACATGGATGCATACAATCCTTTCACTCGGCATCATTAAGGAAATTCCTAAATGCTCTTTGGTTAATTTAACGGCTTCAGCTAAGGACTTTCGGACAAAGTTCTTGCAACAACAAGGTCCGGTTTCGTTAGCAATTGTATCTATAACTCTAGCTACCACTTTCATTGTTACGGCTGTCTCTCGGTCCTTAGAGCAGGCTGCATTAAGAATAACGCTAAAACAGGACCCAATGGCTGGGGCGATCCCACAAACCCCTGTCAGGCCACAATAGCCTCCGATGGCTTGTTTCTTCGTCCGATTTAGTACTTCGATAACTTGTTCATCGGTCACTTGGGCAGTTCCTTCGTTTTTAACTGCTGTTATCAAAGCACCTGTTGCTACCCAGGCATTCTCGCAACCAAGCATTGGCATGTTAGTGTGTTCCATAAGATTCTCGGCAATTTCAAAGGGATTTTGGGAGTTGCTGTTTAAAACATAGTCTTTGACAGTGTCAAATAGGCCTTTTCCGTGACACTCGTCACATATGTAATGTCCCTTTGGACAGGAAATATTACCAATCTCCTTTTTGCCGCATTGAAAGCAGGTTAATTCCTTTCCGTGACTAAAGTATTCTAATTCTCCTCCACAAATTTGACAGTTCTCGGTTTTTGTTTGAGTGTGCTGACCAGCACTAGAGTTAGAGCCTCAACAATTTGAGGGGGTGCTGATATTTACCTTGTTGGTTAAGCTTATCAACCCGATACCTCCTTAGAGTAACTAGAATAAAAATTCCTATGGTTTTTCTTGAATATATTATATCAAACTTTTTAGCTGGATTAGGCTAAAAATCCTTTAGGTTTAGAATTTATCGATCATGTCCTGTTGACTGTGATTTTTGAACAACAAGGCCTTACCATCACCTTTAGCCTTATAGGGGGGCATTGGATTGCAATGGGTTTCATGCCAAAGGTAACAAAACAAAACCCCGCAATCGCTTGCGGGGTCTAAGTTTCCAGTGGAGCCGATGGTCGGAATCGAACCGACGACCTGCTCATTACGAGTGAGCTGCTCTACCTCTGAGCCACATCGGCATGGATAAAACCATGATCAAAGTCTGATTCCATTAACAACAGTTCAGTGTACTGCATATGGTTCAGTTCATTCGACTTAGACAGTATAACATAAGTCAATTAGTTTGTTAAGGAAAATTTAATGAAATATTGTTGAGCTAAGATTTGTTACTGTGAAAGAAGAGAATTTTTAAGTACAAGAGATTCGTAGAGCTACTGTAATTCAAAAACTAATCGATAGACGTGACCAGTTAAGAAAAGAAACAAACAATAAATTAATCGGCCTGAGCAAGAGGTAAAAGACTTGCGGCATCTTAAATAATTGCCAATGTGAAGGAGACTAAACAGGAAAATGGGCTGTCAGGGAGGAATATGAACGAAAATGAGGAATTTAGCTTTAGTGTTTTGTCTTATTGTGCTACCTATAAAACCCTAATTTAAAAGATAATGATTATGTTTGGGCGAATATGTTAAAATATACCGCTAACAGAAAAACTTCAGATCGATTGGAGGAAGATAGGATGTCAACCAGTAAAGAGATTTTACTTACTCAGGTGCGTGCTTGCCATAATCAGGAGGGATGGTTTGCTCCTTTGAATGTTGCCCTACGAGGGTTAACCGCAGACTTGGCCATCCAACGTCGTAGACAATCTGTAAATTCCATTTTAGGTATAGTTCATCACCTTGTATTTTATAATGAACTCTATCTGCTACGGTTTAAGCAAGGTAGCGTACCTAAGATCGAAAAATCTATTGCTGAGACCTTTGAGTACAGTGATTCTAGAGAAATTGCACTGGTATGGGACGATTTGCGAAAAAAATTAGATAACCTATTTACCCAATGGGAAGAGGCTATTATCGAATGTGATGACGCGAAGTTGAATAGTCAGAGTCCAGATCGCGATGAATTATGGTGGTCCTCATTAGCTCACTTGGCAATTCATAACGCATATCACATAGGGCAAATTGTCTACATTCGGAAAGAACAAGGTTTTTGGGAAACATGAGATTTAACTTTTTCTAAAGACAAAGCCCCTGACCGAGATGATCAGGGGATTAGCACATTATAAATTCTAGGGAAAATAATACATTCCCATCCCAACTAATTAACTAATTATATAACGTCTCCATGGAATTCTGTGAGGATCTACTTTCACAAGAAAGCTCACTAACTCTTTTGGCCCATAGTAAGTAGATTCTCCTTGCGAGTCTCTACCTAATAGGATGATCGGCATATCCGGAAAAATATGACGGTAAGCTTTTATGGCTTTTTGATTTTCGCTATTATCCTGAGTATTATGTTTAACCACAACAATAGCAAAAGTAACATCCTGCTCCTTAACAATGGCACCCTCAATTTGATAACTCATAACAACATCTCCTTATAAATACAAGAATCGATTCTCCTGAACAACATATTAAATTCGACACAAAAGGAGAAACACCTGTTAATTAAATGATTTAAGAAGTTGAACCCGCTCAGAAGTTTTTTGGGGGGTGGGAAACTTCCGGTCATCCTTATAATAATCATAATATAAGATTAGAAAAGGAGAGCTTAACTGCTCTCCCTCTGGTTATTTATGACTTTCAGCAGCATCGTCCTTTAAGGCATTATAAGCCCGTTCCAACCGTGACTATTTATCTTTAAGTTGTTCTAATTCACTGGCTAAAGCTTCTTTTTCTCTTGTAGTTTCGTTATTACTCAAAATAGAACGCCTCCTTAAATATGTTAACCACAGTATTTCCTGAATTGCAGGAATTATGTTGGGTTTTATTGATTGGATGGGAATCTGGGTATAAATTAGAATTATTGCAGGGAATACCCTTCCTTTGTCGAAGTAACAGTAAAAGGAGTGATTTTATGGATAGAGAAAAAATTGAGCAAGATATATTAGCAAAGTGGAAGACCGAACTGGAAGCAGAGAAAAAGAAAATCATGGCTAATTACGAAAAGTTAGAAGAGAAAGTAATTCAAGCTGAAGTTAAACATAATATATATTCCAAGATGACTTTATTTGAAGAACAGGCTAAAGAGGCTTATAATAATTTAGAGGCGGCAAATCAAGAAAAGAAAACTTACGATGAGAAAGTGGATCAACGTTTAAAAGAAACTGAGAATTTAATCCTAATTATTGATAGCGAGCAATGAGAGAAAGAAAAGCGTGTAGAGGGCGGGCGTGTAGAGGGGACGGGCGTGTGTAGAGGGGACGGTCCTTTTAACACATTTAAAATGTGTTAAAAGGA
>JADQBO010000369.1 GCA_016278585.1 Desulfosporosinus sp. | reverse complement strand
ATGACGATGACGATGATGGCGAACACGAACATGATCACGATGATGATAACTGTCTATCTAGCGATACAAATAGTGACCATAATAGCATCACAAAAGATACTGTTACCGAGAGTGCTGATAATGCCTACGATAGTAACGTAAATATCGTCGGAGTGGCTGATAAAGTAATAAACAAAGGTTCTAAATCACAAATGATTAGCTTTCAAACAGGACGCAAGGTTAATGTCATTAATCGATAGCTAATTTGACCTTATTCAATTAGCGTGTTGTTTGAAGAGAGATATTTAATGCATAATATTTTGATCTTGTAATGGAATGAAGAACAAAACTGAAAGAGTAGATAATAAAAAGGATATCTCTGATAGTGAGATATCCTCTTTATATGAGTACTATTATCAATAAGCAAGTTCTTAAGGTAACACCATGTGCTTTTCAGCATTAATCAAATCCTTCTTCTACGTCAAGTAAATCTAGTATAAATAGAAAAAGAGGTATTCCAAACAATAAACCCCAAACCCCTAAAAAATGTTCAGCCAATAAGAGTACAGCAAAGGTAAAGAAAACAGGAAGTTTCGTTTTAATAGACATAAGTTTGGGGTTTAAGAAGTAAGCTTCAATTGCGTGTAAAATAATAACCATTCCCAAAATATAGATAATCTTTATTATTCCACCTAATTTGAACGCTATGATTGACAATGGGATTAACGAGATAATAACACCAGCTACTGGTATTAATCCAAGAATGAAGATCATAAACCCTATCCCTATGATTTGATGAAACCCCATTAAGCTTAAAAAAAACGACGATAAAATTGAATTAACTCAACTTTCGCACCGTATTTGTGCGAATAAAGCCTTGATATAACTGGGCAAGTCACTAATCCAATTGTGTAGTTGACTAAGCGATTCTTTATTCTTGGGCTTGTTTGGTAGTAGATCGAGTACAAATGCCATCAATTGACGCAAGGCTGTTTTTAAGTCTAAATCCATTACCTCATCTGCAAAAAGGTAAAACAATCCTCCCAGTGAGCGTTCATCGTTATTTTGTCTACGTTCCCACTCAAGGATGAGATAACGAGTAAAGACTATTGTCGTGTGGCTAATCATCATATCGAATGACCGTCCTTGGAATTCAGTACCTAGTTTTAAGTGTGATTTAGCCACTTTGAAAAAAGTCTCGATACCCCAACGCATCCCATAAATCCTTATGATCTCAGCATTATCTAACGCGATATCAGTCGATAGAATTGCCAACCAATCTCTGCGGTTGTTCCGATTCTGGACGAAGACAATCTTAAGAGATAAACCGGCTAAGGTTTGAACACGAACTGAGCCCAGAATTTCTGCTTTAGGGTTTTTAGGGATTTTAGAATAAAACTCACTTAGACTTAACGCATTCCCCTCGAAACAATAACGTTGTTTAAGTTCTTTTACCATCCCAATGGTGTGCATTCCCTTATCCATTAGTTTTTGTAAAAGAGGAGCATGAGTAAACCAACTATCCATCAGAACGTAATCTGCCGATAATCCCGCATTGAGAGCTCTTTCAAGCATTTGGACGACGGCATCAGGTTTAGGATTCATTGCTTCCATGCGACGCTTATAGCCAATGGATCGTTTGTCCAAGTCCTCTCGCATTTCACAAAGACGGTTTTTAAGTTTAGCCGAACTCATCAACGTGAAATCTATGGGGGCAAAGCTGTAGCCATCAGACCAACCTAACGTGAGTAAGCTATAGCCACGGATAAAGCGACCCGAAACATGGTCAAAGATTCTGGCTAAGAGTTCAACCTTCTTACTCCTTTCTCGACCCATTACAGAATCATCGACGATAAAAACACGGATACGCTGTGCGGAGGTAAGTTTTTCGAATCGCCCAACAATCTTAAGACTGAGTAACTGATAGAAACGTCTCCAGTTATAACGGGATTCATTAAGAAACCGATAAACTACATCTTTACCAGGAAGAGACTCTGCTCGGGTGCCTTCTAGTAAGCGGTACAAATTACGTCCTTGGAAAACTAACTGAAATATAATTTGGAAGACCGCGAAGCTTGAAACCCCATAGGATTTGCGGATTCCTGCTACTCGAAGAAGTTGACTTAACTTAAGAGAAGAAAAAATTAAAGAAATTTGATTTTGACGCTGTTCAGACAGAGAGTTGTGTTGTAACATTTAGATACGCACCTTTCTGGTTTGGATTTAATGGTTGTTTGGTCACTTCCATTTTACCAATTGGAAAGGTGTTTTTCTGTCAATAAATAAAAATATTTTGTCCTAACCTAGATATATACTGGGTTAGAGGTAACTTTCGCTATGCGAAAGTTGAGGAATTAATAAATGAAATCATAATTTGGGCTTCCATGACTTTTGCAAAGGAATTAACAAAATTTTTTCCAAGTTTCTTATAGTATATATAAATAAAATCAACTTTACTATGCTCAAATTTATTTAGAAATGTTATTGTTTTATCCTTTTCTATGATTAGAAATAAGCTTAGAATCAAAGCAATAAAAATATTCAAACTAAACTTCCAGATATTCGTTACTGAATGAATTAAGTATGTGCCGCCTTCAACTACATAAGATTGAATACTAGTACTAATAGCTTCCCTAATCTGCGGATTTATTGCATCTTCATAATTATTGATATCAAAATTGCTAAGTTGATTACCAATATACATTAATTCCTTGGTCAGATTTGGAATATACTTATAAATGAGAAAAACAATTGAGACCGCTAAGGTTATAAAAATTGTAACCGTGATTCCAGTTCTATTAATAGGGATTAGTTTGACAATCTTCAGAAAAATATAGTTCTGAATGCCATATAGGATAAAAGAAAACATAAAAGTAAGTAGCAGTAAATTCATCATAGGTTTAATACTGATTATTATTCCAAATAAAAGAAGTAAGGACAGACTCTTTCTAAATAAACTGCTTTCAAGAAACTTCTTAAATTCCATTTTTAGTTTTATGCCTCCTGAATATATCCCCAAGTATTGAATTAAAATGATGTTTAGATACATAATAACACGTTACATCCGCTGTATAAAGGGTTACCTTATAGTTCCAATTATGGGCCATATATAGCATAGACAATGAATTATCCAAGACTTAATTTCCATAATAAAAAGGCCGCCTTTAGCGGCCAACTATCATATCCTTCAAAAGTTTGATTAATTTTAGATAAAGTTGCCTCCATCTACCACGATTGTTTGTCCAGTTACAAACTTTGCCTGAGAAATCAAGGAATAGACTACTTCAGCGATATCATCAGGTTCTGCAATACGGCCAAGTGGTGTACCCGCAGCAAGACGATTGATATGATCTTCCTTTCCCTCTACCCAACGGGTTTGTACAATTCCTGGGGCAACAGCATTAACCCTCACCTCTGGGGCCAAAACTCGAGCTAACGATTTGGTAACACTTGTAGCTGCAGCTTTAGAAGCAGAATATGCGATGGAACTGCCTAACCCAGTCAGCCCTGCTATCGATGTAATATTAACAATGCACCCCCGATTTTTCTTAAGTTCAGCAGATGCAGCTCGACAGCAAAAGAACATACCCTTAACATTAACTCCCAAAATATCATCCCAATACTCTTCTTTCATTCCTTCGAGATCTGAATGCTCTACGAAATGAGTCATCCCTGCATTGTTGACGAGAATATCTAAAGATCCGAAGTCGGCAGTCACTTGATCAACCATCTTCCTAACCTCTTCATCCTGAGATACATCTGCTTTATATGTCAAACTGTGAACACCTAAGTCCTTAATCTCTTGACAAGTCTTTAATGCATCTTGTTCCGATCGAGAAAAGTTAAGTGCGATATTAATTCCGGACTTGGCTAATAACAAGGCGGTTGCTTTTCCTATTCCAGTCCCGCCTCCAGTAATTAGTGCCGTTTTACCTTTTAACATTCAATTTCCTCCCAATATAGCATTTTACTAAACCTTAATGCTTTCTAGTATAACTTACACTCTTAGCTGGGACAAGAATAATAAAATAATAGTAATTTTTATTATTTTTTACCTTCATCCTTAGTCATTAATTCCTGATATTTATCTAATATCTCATCTAATTCTTGACTTGCTGCTAAGACTTCAGGATCAGTATAGGCTCTTCCTTCTGTTATCCTAACCAGATTTATACGTAATTCTTCAATTTGCTTAATTAACTCATTGATCTTTTGAGACACAATTTTCCCTCATTTTTTAAAATGTTTTTACCACTAATTTGGTATTATACACTATAATCGTGTTATTATCTAGCAAAATTTGTAATAAATAGAACTATTCAGGAAAATTCCTAAATAGTTCTATTATTACA
>JADQBO010000480.1 GCA_016278585.1 Desulfosporosinus sp. | reverse complement strand
GCAGGGATTATCTTTACGGCAGTCTATATTCTACGGACCATTGCCAACGTTATGTTTGGGCCACGTCGTTCCGAATGGGACCATCTAACCGACATACGAGGGCCTGAATTAGTTCCTCTCGTAGTATTCGGATTCGTGATCTTTTTTGCAGGAATATTCCCGAACGTATTACTGGGATTGATCGATACCGGAGTTACCTCCTCAGGCCTTGCCAAGGTCCTTGAGACGGTGAGTCAGGCGAAGATGGGAGGGTTGTTCTAATGGTAGAGTTCAATATCGCTACAGTGCTCACGCCTGAAATAGCGCTGGCCGCCCTGGCCTTGATTCTGTTGGCCATTGGACTACTGATTCCAGCAGGCGCTCGCAAAGGCATGATGCCACTCACTGTTTTCTCGTTATTAGGTGTGTTGGGTTATACCTTGTATGACTTTTTCTACGGTCAAGAAGCCTCGTTCATGGGCGGACTCTATTTACACGATCAGTTCGCAGTCTATTTTAAAGTTCTCTTCTTAGCGGCTGCACTACTGGTTGTCCTCTCTTCAGGAGGATATGTTCAGAAATTACCGAAACATCGTGGAGAGTTCTATGCCTTGCTGTTAGTAGCCACCTTGGGAATGATGCTTATGGCTGGAGCTGGCGAGCTGATTACCATGTATGTCGGCCTTGAACTGATGACGATTTCCTTCTATATCTTGGTCGCCTATTTGGCAGATGACGCACGTTCTTCTGAAGCGGGAATCAAGTACCTTGTGCTTGGTGCCACATCATCGGCCATCTTACTCTACGGAATTAGCCTTATTTACGGATTGACGGGATCAACTCAACTTACGGAAATCGCAGCTACGCTCGGTGGAGACCTTACCCCTGCTACATTCTTAGCAACGGTTTTCATTCTAGCCGGATTAGGCTTTAAGATTTCCTTAGTTCCGTTCCATCTCTGGTCTCCGGATATTTACGAAGGCGCACCAATGCCAATCACAGCCTTCTTGGCGATTGCCTCGAAAGCAGCAGCCTTTGCAGTATTAATTCGTGTTTACCTCTTGACGATGCACAGCCAAGCCTTTTCGGCGACAGGGCAAACGCTCTTAGTTGTTATGGCAGCCACCACCATGATTGTCGGTAACCTCATTGCGATTCCGCAAACCAACCTTAAACGGTTATTAGCGTTTTCAAGCATCGCGCAAGCTGGTTATTTGATGGTTGGTATTATTGCTGAATCCGTTGCAGGCGTTAAAGGCGTTCTCTTCTATGCGATGATTTACGTCTTTGCAAATATGGGTGCCTTTGCAGTAGCTACTCTTGTAGCTGAGAAACAAGACAGCAGCCAGATTAAGGATCTAGCTGGATTATGGCGTCGCTCCCCGTTGGCTACGGTTGTCATGACAGCCTCCCTGCTATCCTTAGCTGGAATTCCACCCCTTGCCGGGTTTGTAGGGAAATTCTATCTCTTCTCGGCAGCTATGGATCAAGGATATGTGGCGATTGCCTATATTGGGTTCGTGATGAGCATGATTTCCGTGTACTATTATCTCTCGGTGGTCAAGGTGATGTTCCTCGCGGATGGTGAGGGCTTACCGGATGTTCCAGTCCACGGTGCGATGAAGTTCACGATGGTATTTACCATGTTAATAACAATAATAATCGGTCTTTACCCAACTCCTCTGGCTCAGATGGCAATTGCTGCAGCCCAAAGTGTTTTTAAGTAACCATGATTAGGGGTTCATTTAACAATAACTTCTTTCACTAGACGAAAAGAGATTCTCAGTTAATAACTGAGAATCTCTTTTATAGCAGTAGTAATTCTAATTTATATAAAAGGATAATAGAGGTATGCAGCAGACTTAAATTAAAAATGTTGAATCATTAACATACCAAACTAAATTAGGGAAATTAACCTGCAAAAGGTACAATATAAGTATGAGTTGCGTAACGATTTCTAAAGTGATCGTGAAAAAGGAGTTGTCCGATCTTTGTGGAGAGTAAACAATCTCTAGGAAAATCCGGAGAAACATTCGCTGCTCGTTTGGTGATAGACTCCGGTTTAACGATGATTGCTCGAAATTATCGTTGTCCAAAAGGGGAAATGGACATAATTGCACGTGATGGAGACGTACTCGTATTCATTGAGGTTCGTACAAGGCGATCGTCTTATAGAGGGTGGGGCGAGGAGAGTATTACACCTCAAAAATTGCGACGATTACAAGCTATTGCCTCCTATTACGTACTGCAAGAGGGATATTCAAGCTGGCCTTCCTTAAGATTTGATGTGTTTGCAATTCGTTGGATTGGGGAAAAACCAGAGGTAAATTGGATTAAAGGAGTATAAATCATAGTTTTATCACACAATCTTCACGATTAGGTGGTAAACTGAAAACAGACATTAAATTGTGTTTATTTAATCGGTAAAGCCAAAGGAGAGTTTGTAATTGGATCCGATTTTAATTGTAGATGATGAAGAAAAGATTCGAAGTTTGGTTAGGTTATACCTCGAGCGCGAAGGGTTTGCTGTCGAGGAAGCGGAAGACGGCCGTGTTGCTTTAGAAAAGTTCCGGGCTGGTCAATTCTCCCTGTTAATTGTAGACCTTATGATGCCTGATATTGATGGATGGCGTGTCTGTCGTGAAGTAAGGGAGAGCTCTGCCCTGCCAATAATAATGCTGACTGCACGAGGGGAAGAGTTTGACCGTGTCTTAGGACTTGAACTCGGAGCAGACGATTATCTGGTTAAGCCGTTTAGTACTAAGGAATTAGTTGCCCGTGTAAAAGCCCTTTTGCGTCGATCTAGAGGACAACTCCAACCTGTGTCTACGGAGATAACAGTGGGGTTACTTCGTATTGACAAAGAACGACATCGAGTTAGCATCGGAGATGATGTTATTAATCTAACCCCTCTGGAATTTGACTTACTTTATTTCTTAGCTAAGAATCGAGGTCGGGTTTTTTCGAGAGAACAGCTTATGGAAACTGTTTGGGGGTATGATTTTTACGGGGATGCCCGCACCGTTGATACCCATGTCAAAAAGCTACGGGAGAAACTGTCCCTTCCAAGTATTAAAGGAATGTTGGTCACTGTATGGGGTGTGGGTTATAAGTTTGATCCTGATCAGGTACATTAAATGATTATAAAAACACATCATGGATGGTCAATTTCTATTAAACTTTGGTTAGCTATGGCCGCTCTAATTCTTGCTGTACTAGGCGGATTAGGGTTCACCCTTACCTGGCTTTTCGGAGATTTTTATCTACAGCAAAAATTAAATTCCCTTCGTTCGGAAGCCATCGAGATATCGCAGCGTCTTGCCACTGTGCCAAGTTGGAGCGGACGGATAACCCTGTTAGAATCTCTCAAGTTAACATCTGGGACTCAATTGGTTCTACTTGATCCTGAAGGGAATCAAGTCGTTATGTCAGGTTCGATTTCCCCTCAAGATAATAATATCGAATGGTATCCTAGGGAATTGGTAGGGGGATCAATAAGTGGTTGGTCTCGAAACTTACGACCTTCGGATTTCTTCACTAAGCGATACTTAGAACAGGTTCTGTCCGGTCAAACCATCTCGATCAAGGCTCTGCCAGTTAATGGGAGCGCACAAGCTATGTTACTGGCTGCTACCCCAGTGGGTACAGATCCAGTAAAAGGGGTTGTATTATTAGGGAGCTCTCCAATCCCTATTCAGGAGAGTATTGCAACATTTCGACGTTTAATTCTCTATGCTTCATTGATTGCCCTTTTATTGGCTACTATAGTTAGCCTTATTCTCGCCCAGCACGTAACTCGTCCTCTAGCATTAATGCAGAGGGCGGCAACACGAATGGCAAAAGGAGACTTTTTACCCATTCAAGGAGTGACAAGTAAAGATGAAATTGGCGAGTTAGCTGGAGCTTTAAATTCTATGGGTGAAAGCTTAAAAAACCATATGGCCTGGCTTTTTCAGGAGAAAAGTTTGCTTCAAGGAATTGTTGAAAGCATTAGTGATGCAGTTATAATGTTGAGTTGCGACGGTTCGATTCTTTACGCCAATGATTCCGCTAAAGCCATGTGGCAAGAAAATGAACTAGAAGCTAAAGAACGAAAGACACAAATTGTAACTATTCTTCAAGCAATGGCCCTGCGGAAGGATCAGGTTGAAAACTTTGATACGGTTACTATTGGGATTCAAGTGTTGCAGATTGTTATGGCTCCAATGGCAGAAACCGAAGGAATACGTGGGCACGTAGCTGTTCTGCGTGATGTCACTGCTTCATTGCGGGCGGAAAAGACACGGCGTGAGTTTTTGGCTAGCGTCACCCACGAACTTCGGACCCCCTTGCATCTAATCCAAGGGTATTTAGAGGCAATCCAAGA
>JADQBO010000170.1 GCA_016278585.1 Desulfosporosinus sp. | reverse complement strand
CACTGAGCCTGACCAATTCCATTTTTTAATGTTCCAAGACATACTTTCCCCCTAAATTAACAGTTATTTTATTAAAATATAGGTTAATTTATATGTATTAATTTATATTTAAAAAAATACATTCTGCTAAGAGTACGGTCGGAATTGAACGTGACTGGGTTTTATTACTATTGGGTAAGAAAGGAAAAGCATATGAACTATTTTAATGTGAATCAGAATGAAGAGAATGAGTTGAGCAAGTTGAGTAGGTTGGCTGAAAAGAGTGGCTACATTAAACCGGAATTATATGGGAAATATGAAGTTAAACGTGGGTTGCGCGATTTAGATGGAAAAGGTGTGCTCGTTGGGTTAACAGAGATCGGTGAGGTCCATTCCTATATTATGGATGAAGGTGAAAAGGTGTCCGTTCCTGGGCGGTTAATCTATCGTGGCATAGATATCAGGGATCTAGTAAAAGGGTTTATCGGGGATAATCGATATGGTTTTGAAGAGACGGCCTATTTACTACTCTTTGGAAATCTTCCAGATCGGAACGCTCAAAAGGACTTTGAGGATCTGCTTGCAATTTATCAAAGGCTTCCAGAAGATTTTGCCCGTGACGTGATTCTAAAGGCACCGAGTAAAGATATCATGAACACCCTGGCAAGAAGTGTTTTAGCTTTGTACTCCTTTGATGACAACCCTGATGATACTTCTATGCAAAATGTTTTAAAGCAATGTCTGAGGTTGATCGCCTGTTTCCCATCTTTAGCAGTCTATGGATATCAAGCATTATCCCATTACCATGGAAATCAAAGTCTATATATACACAGCCCAAGGGCTGATCTAAGTATTGCTGAGAACATTCTTGCTATGTTGAGACCGGATAGTAGCTATACAAAGCTAGAGGCAACATTACTTGATCTTGCACTTGTGCTTCACGCTGAGCATGGTGGCGGGAATAATTCATCCTTTGTCACCCATGTTGTAACTTCGACTGGCACGGATACTTATTCTGCGATAGCTGCAGCGATCGGAGCGCTCAAAGGGCCAAGGCATGGTGGAGCAAATATAAAAGTTGTTCAAATGTTTGAGGATATGAAAGCTAAACTAAAGGATTGGGAAAATGAAGAAGAAATAGAGCAATATCTTAAACAAATTTTATCCAAAGATGCCTTTGATCGAGCGGGTTTAATATATGGAATCGGACATGCAGTTTACTCAATATCAGATCCAAGGGCAGTGATCTTCAAAGATTATGTGGCTAAACTTGCTCGGGAAAAGGGATTAGAAGAAGAATTTAAACTCTATGATAAGGTTGAGACCCTTGCCCCCCAGGTTATTGCTAAGGTCAATACTATGTATAAGACTGTAAGTGCGAATGTCGATTTTTACTCAGGTTTTGTTTACAAAATGCTTAATATTCCTATGGAAATGTTTACTCCAATTTTTGCGATTTCCAGAATTGTAGGGTGGAGTGCTCATCGAATAGAGGAAATTGCTAATTCTGGGAAAATTATTAGACCAGCTTACAAAAATGTAGCACCGAGACGGAAGTACATTAAGATGGACGAGAGAGTATAATACACTTTCCTTTTATCTTGTAACTTAGTTAATATAGTAATGTGAAAAGGTGGTTCCCGGGGAATCACCTTTTCTTTCTAGTTATGCTACGATTAAACAGATCTGAGTTTTCTAAATTTCCCGGTGAGTCATCTTCAAGAAGGAAAAAGAGAATATTATCGTGTTTCTTTTTTGAAAAAAGAGGAAAATGAATTTTTATGTTGAACTATAATTTTATTCAAATATGTGAAATGAGGCGCATATAAACCATGGATAATAAACTTAATAGTTCAAAGTCTGTCATACGTTATGGAATTCAAATTAAACTGTTGATAGGGTTTATGGCAGTCTTGCTCTTAACCTTGCTCGTGGGTGGTGTGGGTTATTACGGCGTTTATAAGATCAATCAGGGGGCGGAAGACCTAGGTGAACATTGGCTGAAAGCAACACTTTCCTTGACAAAAGTGGTTGAGAATACAGAAGACACTCGGCGCTATCCTTTGGGAGGATTTTTAATGCGTTCAGATGAACAAGCTTTCCAAAATTATAAAGCACAATTTTCGATTATAAAAGTGAAATGGGAGCAAGACTTTGCGGAGTATAATAACTATGTTAAAACTACTGATGGAAAAGCAAGAAGCGAGGCAATGAGAACAGCATTTGACAGGTACATAGACGATGCCGAGCAAGTTTGGACACTAACTCAAGCAGGTAAGGATGCTGAGGCCAGGCCTATATTAACTCAAAAAAGTAAAGAGAGTTTTGACCAATTACTTAAGGAGATGGAAACTCAAATAGATTTTATGGCCGAAGGAGGGGCCGAAGCTACGCATCATGCTCAAACAATGGAAAACTCTATAGTCAGACTGTTAATCATCTTTGTTACGCTTGCCTTAATTGTTGGAGCAATTTTAGCAATTATGTTGGCAAGACATATTAGCCGTCCTCTTGCTGAGGTGACGAAGGTTACACTAGCAGTTGCAGATGGGGACTTAGACATTCAAATGCCCGTTATTAAAAATCAAGACGAAATAGGGGTTCTGTCTAAGGCGATCAATGGGATGGTTGATTCTCTTCGGGAAGTAATTGGGGAAGTATTAACTCAGTCAGAAAGTGTGGCAGCAACCAGTCAGGAATTGTCGGCTGCCTCAGAGCAAGCAACCTCATCAAGTGAGCAAGTTGCGGAGACTCTTGGACAAATCGCCACGGGTGCAACTAATACGGCGGTGTTGATAGGAGATACTATTAGTGTTATTGAACAGTTATCTGTAAATGCTCAACAAGTAGCAACAAAGGCTGAAAGTGTAAGTCAAAGTAGTGAAAAAGCAGCACAGGCTACTGAATTGGGAGCTCTTCAAGCAGAAAATGCTGTACGTAAAATGGAAGCTGTTCGAGAAGTTTCTGTAAAATCAGCTGAAGTTATTTCTCGATTAGGTGATCAGTCAAAACAGATCGGTCAAATTGTAGATGTAATCAAAGGGATTGCCGATCAGACTAATTTATTAGCTCTGAACGCAGCGATTGAGGCCGCAAGGGCTGGTGAACAAGGGCGAGGATTTGCGGTAGTAGCTGAAGAGGTACGAAAGCTGGCGGAACAGTCATCAACTTCTACAGTTGAGATCGCAACACTAATTGTAAGTATTCAGCAAGAGACGGAACGCGCAGTCGAAGTAATGGATAAGGGAAAGCTTGAAGTAGTTGCAGGAGTAGAAGCAGTTAATGAAGCCGGAATCTCCTTCCGCATGATTTCAGAAGAGGTTAACAAAGTTGTCGAGCAAATTCTGCAGATTACTGAGGCTACACAACAAATGGCCATTGGGACTTCAGCAGGGCTTAAATCAGCGGAAAATATTGGTATCACTGCTCAGCAGGCTGCGGCTAGTACGGAAGAGGTGGCGGCAGCTTCGGAGGAACAGGCTGCCACAATGGTATCAGTAAGTCAATCGGCCGAAGTTTTGGCTCAACTTGGAGACAGCCTAATG
Source organism: Desulfosporosinus sp. (assembly GCA_016278585.1). GTDB lineage: Bacteria > Bacillota > Desulfitobacteriia > Desulfitobacteriales > Desulfitobacteriaceae > Desulfosporosinus. Next base: position 830 of record JADQBO010000170.1, on the reverse strand, counting down.
AGAGCTGTTGTCAAATTCAAACTATAGGGAAAGGAAATATCCCAAATAAACTAAATGGTAGTCTTAAAAACTAGATTAAAGCATACTCGAATTAATCCGAATCCTGCTTAAAAGGGGTCGGATTTTTTTATTTTTCCTAATTATATTATAAACATTGTTTGTAGGAATTTAGGCAATACTAGTTTAGGCAATTAAATTTAGGGGGTTTTATTAATGAGTAACGTCAAAGAAAATAAGGATTTAAAAACTTTGGTAGCTGAAGAAGTGCGAGTTGATATGGAGGTAGCCAGCGAATTAGGTCAGTTAAAGGACCAATTTTATCGGATGGAGCAGGCTTTTTCCAGCTTTAAGAACCAAACTCAACAGAATTCCCAGAATCAAGGGCAGCAATCTCAGGCTCAAGGACAACAACAATTGAATCAGCTAGTTCAACACATGACTCAATTTAAGACCCAATCACAACAACAACAGCAGCAAGCCTTTACTCAATTGCAGCAGACTATTCAACAAGGAATGCAGGCCTTAAACCAAGCAAACCAATATATTCAATCTACTCAGGTTCTTACTCAAATGAATAATTTTATTGAACAGGCCCAGAATCAGCTTCAAACTATGAGTCAAAGTCAACAAGGTCAAGGACAAGGAATGGGTCAAGGACAAGGAATGGGCCAAGGACAAGGAATGGGTCAAAAGCAAGGGATGGGACAACAGGGACAGGGCCAACAAAATCAACAGGGTCAAACGTGGTTTCAATAGAGATATAACTGTTTTCAGTTTTTAAGTTAAGTTTTATATAAATGCCCCAAAAGCGTTTGGCTTTTGGGGCATTT
>JADQBO010000205.1 GCA_016278585.1 Desulfosporosinus sp. | reverse complement strand
AAAAGAGTGGGAGATTTTTTGTGGGACAATTAATCGATTTGAAGATAGACTATGCATTTAAATTAATTTTTGGGAAACAGGGAAATGAGCCAATACTTATGGCATTTTTGAATGCAGCACTTAAACTTCCACAGGAAAATCAAATTACAAAGGTAACCTTAATAAATCCGGAGCTAAATAAAGAATATAATGATGATAAGAAATCCGTAATGGATATACGTGCCGTGACCACAGAAGGAATGCACGTCAATATTGAAATCCAATTAACAAATATGCATGATATGGAACGACGTTCACTCTACTATTGGGCTAAGATGTATACTGATCAGATGAATCAAGGAATGGCCTATCAAGAGTTGGCCAATACCATAACAATAAATATTTTGGATTTTAACTACATTAAGCAAACAAGAAATTACCATAGTGTATTTAGACTGTTCGAAAAGGATGAAGGGTTTGAATTAACAGAAGCACTTGAAATCCACTTTATGGAACTTCCTAAACTACTTGTTAAGTGGAGAGAAAGGGAAGTCAGTCTAAGGGAGGATTCGTTGGTGCGCTGGTTGTTTCTTTTAGAAGGCTCGGAGGATGAAGAAATTCTAAAGACCTTGGAGGAGATTGCCGTGCAAGACTCAGTATTGAATAAAGCGATTGAAGAATGGGAGAAATACAGTGATGATCCCAAAGTACGTGAGGAATACTTGGCCAGACGAAAAGCAATCTTGGATGAGAAGGCCGCGATAAGGGAATCAGAATTGAGATTAAGGGATGCCCTTAAGAAAGGTAGAGAAGAAGGTATAAAAGAAGGCAAAATAGAAGTAGCTAAAAAACTACTTGAAAATGGTATGGATGTTGTAACGATTTCACAAATAACAGGAATAACGGAAAGGGAAATAAGGCAAATAAGATAAATGATTACGCTCTCCCGAGGTCCGACCCTCACACAATTACAATTAGCCGGACAGGTCCAGGTACCTGTCTTTTCTGGTGCTCGCCTCGCGGTCGGGGACTGATACTTCTCGGAATTTGTCGAACTCTTCTAAAGGTTTACGTAACACTCATTGTTGGACTTAGGATTCAATATGATGAAGCATGTGGCAATTCATTTTTGATACCTGACCAAATCAAACAGTCGCTTATTTTGGAAGATCCGTTCCTTACCAAGTTTTTCCGAGACTAAAAAGCCTTCTCTTTCAAGGCGGTAAGGTAATTGACAGAAGTTGTTTGCGCTAGCGCAAACAGTCCAAAAGCTGGCGGGATTGCCTGTCCGGAAATTGCCAGATATATTTAATGTTAGGGACTTTATAATTATTTAGCAAAAATATCTTGAACAAAGATTAATTCTATGCTATGTTTTAACTAACTTGTATTGCAAAATAGTTGCAATACTTTTTTACCTAACTATATTGTATAACAATATAGTTATCACAAAGGGAGGGAATTCATTGTCTTCCAGTCAAATACTAAAAGGAATTTTAGAAGGTTGTCTCCTATCTATTATTTTTAAAGGAGAGACTTATGGGTATGAAATGATGGAAAAATTAAATCTCTATGGGTTTACAATGGTAAGCGAAGGCAGTATATACCCTTTATTACTGCGTATGAAAAAGGAGGGGCTTGTCACAACGAGTCAAAAAGAACTTCCTTCAGGAGGTCCAAAGAGAAAATACTATTCCTTAACAGTAAAAGGGAAAGAGGAACTAGAAAAGTTTAAGGAGCGATGGAGTGATATCGCAAATAGTGTAAATAAATTATTGGGAGAGGAAGGTTAATGATATGAAAATATCAAGTGAAAGTCGAGAGTTTTTAGTGAATTTAAGAATCTATTTATTTTCAAGTGGTAAAAATGAAAAAGAGATTGAAGAAATAGTTGAAGAATTAGAAGATCATCTATTTGAAGCTCAACAGAATGGGAAGAACGTAGAAGATATAATTGGTAAAACTCCCAAAGAGTACATGGAACAAATAGCAAATGAAATGCCTATTGATATTAAGGGGTTGCTAAAATATATACCGATTATAGTTATAGGTGCATTTTCTTATATTCTTATGGGAGATGCTATACGGGGAGAATTGGAATACTCATTAATTGATATGATTGGTTATCCGTTTGTCGTCTTATTTTCATTGTTAATTACATCTGTTTTATTTAAATATGTTGCAAGCAACAAAATCTCAAAAATCAAAGAGTGGTTAACGTTTTGGGTTGTTGGTTCTACTCCAATGGCTTTATTTATTGCACTGATCTTTTTAGAAAGGTATTATAATACACCAACTATTCAGTTTGGTGCTATTGGAAATTTTATTGCAATTGTTCTTTCAATTCTAGTTTTCGTTGGAATATCGGTTTGGAGCAAAACGTGGATATCTATTATTCTCCCGATAATTTTAGTTTTGCCAGAATTTATTATAAATAAATCTAGCCTTGAGGAGAGTACGAAGGTAATTTTAAGCGGTATTATTGTTCTTGTATGTTTTGGTATTTATGCTCTCACCGTTATCAAGTTGGAGAAAAACAAAGATAAAGCGGCACCCCGTGCCTGACAAAAACCTATGTACTTATTGTTTCGCTTGAGAAAACTTTGGTTCTGCTATCCATCACGCTGGCTTGATAACCTAAAGAAATTCATGTATAATATCTTTAGAATAGGCAAGGAGGATGGTTTTATGCCGAACATTAAATCCAGCACGGACTTGAGAAACAACTACAATGAAATTTCGAAGTTCTGCCATGAAAGCAGAGAGCCCATCTATATTACCAAAAATGGACAGGGAGATTTAGCCGTTATGAGCATTGAGACTTATGAGATGCTCAACGGTAAACTTGAACTTTACCGTCTACTTGATGAGGGTAGAACGGCGGTAATAGCTGGTAGAAAGCGTCCAATTGAGGAAGTGATGAGAGATATCCGGCAGGAGATAACTGATGGCAAAATATAGGGTTGACGTATCTGAACCCGCTGAAAACGATCTGCGTGACATTGTCCGATATATTTCTGCTCAACTTTCAGCACCGATAACCACACTTAAGATGATGGACACCATTGAGGAAGCTATTACGGGTTTATCGGTCATACCACAAAAGTGCCCTCTTGTGACTGATGAACGGCCTGCAATAATGGGATATCGAAAGTTGCTCGTAAAGAATTATATTGTCTTTTTCACGATAGATGAAAAGTCAAAAGTCATTGATGTCGAGAGAATCCTTTATGCAAGGCGTGATTGGCTTCATATCCTGTGACGGTGAAACTACCGGTGCCTGACACCATGACACCATGACACCATGACACTAACTTATGGACTTATTGTTTAGCTTGTGAAAACCTGGGCTCGATGTTGTGGGTGCTAGAAGTATATGACTCTTACTGAACGTAAATGGGCGTTATAGGACTCAAAGCCCAAATATAACAAATCAGCAGCCGATTAAAGCTGCTGATTTATTATATTTCGTTAACTGTTAATGCCAAGTTGGTCTTTTAAGGCATTTTGTAGGACTTGTGAGAAATTGACGTTGTTCACCTCTGCAATAGTGTTTAACCATGCGGGGATTGTAAGAGTTTTTTTGATCGCTTTATTTCCATGTTTTTGCGAGTATTCATCTAAATCAACACCGATGAGTGTAACAAAGCCATTCTCATATTCATCAGGAATGACGTTTTTAATATTTGTGGCTTTAGGTAATTGGTTATTTTCTTCTACTGAAGTTAATAGCCAACCTGAAGCGGCGTCAACTGCCATTTCCATAGCTACAGTTAAGGTGTCCCCTTCGGTTACGCATCCTGGTAAATCGGTAAAAACTACGGTATAGCCACCTTCTTCACAGGGGTAAAAGCAAGCTGGATAAATCAGTTTCATATAATATTCTCCTTCCAGTTTATTATATTTAGTTTATCAAATTCCTTAGCAAGGGGGGTTATTTCAACCCTGCTTGCTTTAGGATAGAGTTTGCCGTTTTGCTTTTTAAGTCAGTGTTGTGAAATGGTATCGTAATTTTTCCGGGCTTTGTCGGATGTTTGTAATGGTGGTGCGAACCTTTTGTGTCCGCGTATTGCCACCCATCATCTTTGAGGATTTTTACAAGCTCTCGGAATCTCATTCGATGACCTCCTCACTATGAATAAATTATACAACACGTATAGCACGTATTACAAGTATGACTCTTTACATAATGTAACGGTCATTATCGGACACAAATTTCTACAGACTACCGGTGCCTGACATGACACCAATTTATGAACCATCATGACTGGCGGCACAATGGGGAATAAAAATGGAGAAACGCACTAAATAAACAGGCATACCATCAAATATGGTGCCTGTTTTTAAATACCTTTTTAGCGGTTGTCTTTTTCAGTAAATATGTGTATTTTATTGAAAAATGTTCTTTATC
>JADQBO010000185.1 GCA_016278585.1 Desulfosporosinus sp. | reverse complement strand
CGGTTTCAGGTCAGTCGTGCATCTATACGGGAAGCCATCAGTGCTCTGGAGATGATGGGACTAATCGAAGTTCGTTCTGGCGAAGGGACGTACATAAGGCAGGTTAATATCGAATCGGTGGTAACGCCTCTAGCCTGGATGCTATTTATCGAGAAGGATACAGATCTGGAACTATACGAAGCTCGTAAGATTCTTGAGGTTCAGGCTGCGGGACTGGCGGCTGAGAGAGCGGGAGAGGACGAGATTAATGACATGTTCGAAGCTCTGGAAATCATGCGCCGAGATCTCGAATTACATCAATTGGGGGAAGAAGCTGATCATCACTTCCATTATGCAATTGCCAGAGGCACACATAACAAGATCCTATTCCGCTTAATGAATACTCTCTCGGATACTATGCGAAAGTCTTTGAAAAGTAGTCGTAGTAAGCTCTATGAACATAACGATACTCCTGAAAAATTATACCAAGAGCATTGTCGTATTTATGAGGCTATAAAAAATCATGATGTGGAAAAAGCTCAGAAACTTATGTTGGATCACCTAATCGGGGTAGAGAACCATCTTGCTCAGTCTATACTTCTTAATAATTAATAAAAGAGGCGGAAACATACAAAAAGTGTTTCCTGCCTCTTTTAGTGTGAATGGTTAAGAATGAGGGGAATAATGAACGGTCATCCTATATAATAGGGCAGGAATTTAGAGATAGAAAGCGAATAGTCCTTTGGCAAGAGTAATTGATTGATAGCGGAGGATATAACTATGACATGTCAAATGGTGTACCACAACGGGAATTGTTTAAATACGAAAAAACCCTATGCCCGTGCGTGTAAATTATGTATAGAGAGTTGTCCGCACCAAGCCATTTCAGAATACCGGGAGTTAGAAACAAACCGGTGTACTGAATGTGGTGCTTGTATGGCTGTCTGCCCGAGCAACGGCTTTGTAGATCGTACGATGGATAATCTATATAATTATCTCTTAGAGGCCAAGGAAATTGTTTTAAACTGTCCCCGGGCAGTCCCAGAAGGATTTGAGATTTCGTGTCTGGGGATACTGGATAGAGACAGCTGGATGACTCTAATGCTCCAGGCTAAGGAAAAAAATGTCAGGATTATTGCGGGGGTTTGTTCAGAATGCGAAGATCGTCCAGCTTGTGCAGCGAGCGTCCAGGCCTTTAATAAGATTCACTTAGACTGGCCCGATCATCCTCCCATCCATATCCAAGTTCGCCCAGACAAAGAGTGTACCCTTGAGCAAGAGGTTTCAGAAAGGGTTGGACCTAAGTCTATTAATCAGGGGGGAACAAGGACTGGTTGGCGCCAAAAAGGTCGGCAGAAAATTGAGGAATGGCTACCGAGAATGACGGCAGACGAGGCCTACCCAATTCCTAAATCGCGTCTGTGGCTAATCGAAGCTTTCCAGAAGTCAGCGGAAGACACCATTCCCTTTCACGCTTTATCTGTAGCGGATTCCTGTACTAGTTGTGGAGTTTGTGCAGCAATTTGCCCACAGGGCGCCTTGTTAAAGCGAGAAGAAAGGACTGCAGACCCGGAAACAGAAGACCCAACTAAAGAGGAAAAGATCACGTCGATGCGCCTTATTTTTGAACCTCAGAAGTGTGTACAATGTCATCGTTGTGTAGAAACTTGTCGAACAAAAGCATTATCATTTAGTTATAAACCCTTGGCCCATAGACTATTAACGGGTAAAATACTAATTCACGAGGGTACTCCTAAGTATTGCAGGCAATGTGGTAAACGTATTTTTGATAACGCAGAATTATGTTTAGTCTGTTCCACAAGCGATCCGGATAAACGAGAATTCTTCTCCCTTTAGTCCCTTTCGAATTACCGTAAAATAAGAAGGAACTGTGCTTAAGTATGATGGTGTCCGTTGCAACCACAGTTAGCACTATGCTTGTGTGTTTGTGGTTGTTTCTTAGGTTCACGTAAAATTTGATCGATTAAATGAGTCACATGAGAAATAGGTTGTTGTTGAACATCTTTAGCTAGGCTTACAACGTCTTGGATTTCCACCTTGGTTAAACCCACATTTAAACCCTCGGTAATCGCAAGACGGAGAGCTGCTAAGGCATTACAAGCTACAGCAGCGGAAATCTGTGCCACAACTGTACTGCGTTGGTCAAGACTCATCAAACATTCCTCCAGTACTAAATTTAATGGGATATAGGCTTTATGATTAATCTTAGCACAGAATAGTTTTTAGGGCAAAATGCAGCAATCCAAGAGTTAGCAAGAAAGGAATAAACTATGAATGAGTATCAAGTAATAGTGGTTGGTGGTGGGGCTGCCGGCATGATGGCCGCCGGACAAGCAGCAAAAGGGGGTGCTAAGGTCCTTTTGCTAGAAAAGAAGGAACGCTTAGGCCGGAAAATTGCGATTTCCGGTAAAGGACGCTGTAATATAACCAATGTAGAAAATGTTTCTGATTTTATTGGACATTATCCCGGAAATGGACGGTTTCTGCATGGCATTTTGCGAGGGTTTGATAACATAGCCTTGCGAGAGTTTTTCGAAGGTTATGGTGTTGAAACCAAAGTTGAGCGCGGAGGGCGAGTTTTTCCAGTCTCTGATGATGCAGAAAAGATCGTTGAAGCCCTTGCAACCTTTCTTACGGATATGGGAGTTAAGGTGCAATCCGGAATTGCTGTGGAAGAGATTTTGGTTGAAAATGGGCATGTAATAGGGGTGCGAGGGAATGGTAAACGATATTTAGCCCCTGCAGTGGTTGTTTGTACTGGAGGATCCTCTTATCCTGGGACTGGATCAAATGGGGATGGGTTCCGGTTTGCTCGAAAACTAGGCCACAACGTACTTACCCCTCGACCAGCGTTAGTTCCCCTTAAGACCGCTGAAGAGTGGGTGAAGGAGCTACAGGGATTGGCCCTGCGAAACGTAGAAGGGTCATTATGGATCGATGGCAAGAAACTGATAGCAGAATTTGGGGAAATGCTATTCACACATTTTGGGGTATCAGGTCCCATTATTCTGACGTTAAGCCGTCAAGCTGGGGATGCTCTTCGGGCAGGGAAAAAAGTCGAACTCAGGATTAATCTGAAACCTGCCCTTTCGGCAGAACAACTAGATACCCGTGTTCAACGAGACTTTCAAAAGTATAGCAATAAGCAGTTTAAAAATGCCTTAGATGATCTCTTGCCCCAGAGTTTGATTCCAGTCTTAATTCGTCTAAGTGGGATAAATCCAGAAGGAGTCGTGCATCAAATCAGCCGTGAAGAACGCAAAGGCCTAGTTGCATTGTTACAAGGATTGCCCGTGACGATTAGTGAAACTCTTTCTATAGAAGCAGCGATAGTAACAGCGGGAGGCGTTAATGTAAAGGAAATTAATCCAAAAACTATGGCTTCAAAATGCGTTGAAGGGCTTTATTGGGCTGGTGAAGTGGTTGATGTTGACGGCATAACAGGTGGTTATAACCTTCAAGCTGCGTTTGCCATGGGTTACAGGGCAGGACAGGCTGCAGGGAATGTTGTAGGTTAGTGGTCTGATTTATACGTTTCCTGCATACACTCTTTTCGAGGTGATGTACGTGCGTCGAAGAGGAAGCCTATTAGAGTGGTTTTGGAACATTGTTCAACGAGGAGAACGTAGAATCATCCGAGTGATGGTTCTGGCGTCGGTACTACTCCTCTTAATGCAGCTAACAGCAGTAAGGGATCCCCTTGAATTTTATATGACAGTAGCGGCCAAAGTTGAAGCCCCAGCTATGGAATTACCGGTACTTGCCAAGCCTGAGCTTAACGAGTCGATGAATACGTGGCATTTAACGTTAAAAGCGACACCGGCTGCTCCTATTCGCATTGTTCAAAATGGGACGGTAATTGCTACCTTGGTTAAAGGGGAACAGCAAATTGCGGTTCAATCTGGTCAAATCCAACTAGATGCGATAGGTCTTGCGCAGACTATCAAGGTTCAGGTCATACGAAAAGAGGCTCAATTGCTTGAACCACGTCAAAACCAGATAATCATATTGCAAGGGGATATTCAGACCTTGAGAGTTAGACCGTAGTGTTGCAAAGCTATCGTTAGCGTACTATAATTATTTGTAAATATTGGCTAGCTATTTTTCCGTGATAACTGGTGAGAAAAGGAGGGTAGTATGGTAGGATGAGTTATACTTTAAGGATAAGATAATTCTTTGTTTAATTTCATAATTGAAGAATGGTGGGACGGTTGGTTTTACTGAAAATCAAAGACACTGAAAGGTGTCTTTTTCTACCATTCATTTGTAATTTCCAATATGTTACGTTAGGGAGAGGAAGATCGTTTAAATGACACAAAGCAAAAAAATTGCCCTCGCGGCATTAAAGATGGCTATGTCAGAAAGCCGAGAAGAAGAGGTCCATTTAAAAGAGTCTTACCAACGAA
>JADQBO010000002.1 GCA_016278585.1 Desulfosporosinus sp. | reverse complement strand
CCCTGTTGAATAGCAGATTCTACTACTTTAATTCCTTGGGGATTAGGATTAACCAGACAGCGCAACGCAGGAAAATCCGAGGCGTAAAATTCCTCAAAAATCGGCCTCAGAGTCTGTGTAGAAAGCCCTGTGGCTTTAGAAAAGTCATCAGAGAATGATTGCATAAGGGTTTGGTCAGATCTCGGTTCATTTTGGACAGTTTCTAAAGATTTTAACAGTTGTTTGGAAAATTTATCTGGCGAGAGAAGATGCGAAAATCGAGGTGCCAGAATTCCAAGGTAATTTTGCATAAACTTTGCCATATCTAAATCTGTCAGGGTTCCCTCTATGTCAAATAAAATAGCTTGAATCACAACATTTTCCTCCTATTGAGGTCTCAAACACAGAACTATTGGTTGTTCCGGTTCTATACAATGTATTATTCTCCTTTTTCTTCGGAATTCCTTCTAGTCTTATGAGATGTTCAACAAGTAACTATTAATATTCCCACCTCTACAAACTTAATTCTCCCACTTTACCCTATATAAAGTTAACAACTAACCTAGATAAAGAAAGTCTTTTACTAAGAACCAGCTGTTGGTAAACATTTTTTAATTAAGAAAAAAGGCCCCAAGGGAGAGTTCTCCCTTGGGGCTCTTAGAATCTCAGTTCTTGCAACGACCCACTCTGTTTTAAGAGGTGCAATCTCTGAGGCAGTCCTCCCTAGAATGCTGCAGGCACACTAGAAGGGCTATACCTGATTATGAGGTCTCAGCATAAGGATCCCCATCCATGTCATATAACGCATAATTTTTACATCTAAAAAGGTTGTGACAAGCAACAATTCGTTCCTACTACTTAAAAACAACTATAAATTGGAGACCTTCCTTTTCAAGACGAAAATTAAATAACGCCATTTGTAAAATGGTTAACTCTTAATCTGCCCTCTTTTCTCTCGCCAACAACCTTTCTCCTCTAATGCGATTTTCGCTCGCTTTCGTGGCAACACATTGCCTACTATCTTTAGATAAAGGGTTGTCTGCTTCGTTATAGATTACTTCTTGGTCGCATCCGAAAATACCTTGGCAGAAAAACCAATTTTTAACACTAATATTGTTGAATTGAGCTATTTCTTCTTGTTTTTCTTAACGTTTTGCTCTTTTATCTAAAAGGAGCTCCGCGGTGTGTACAACTTTAACTTCAGGATTTTGCTTATCAAGACCACCTGAAATCTGCATTAAACATCCAGGACAATCGACAACAACCATATCGGCACCCGTCTCTTTAATATTAGCTAATTTACGTTCTAAAATAGGTTCTGATAACTCTGGGAATATAATGGAGTAAGAGCCGGCGAAACCACAGCAACGATCAGATTCTTTCATTTCTATGAGTTGAACCCCTGAAGTATCCGTTAGAATCTTCCTAGGTTCAGCATAAACTCCCATTGAGCGTTTTAAGTGACAGGAATCATGATAAGTTACCTTTAAGGGTACTCCATTTCCCCCGGGTGTTAATCCACCTAAATCAAATAACAGTTTAGAAAAATCTTTAGATTTTCGACTTAATTCTTCAGCACGAGCTGCTAATCCTGGGTTATCTTGAAGTAGATCTTTAAAGCTTTCTTTTAGCGCATGAGTACAGGTTGGACATGCCGAGACAACGTAATCAACGTTTTCTGCCTCTAAAGCTTCGATATTCATAACAGCGCACTTCCGGGCATTATTACGATCACCCATGTACGTTGCAGGAGCTCCACAACAAGATTGTCCCTCTGGAAAAACAACCTCATACCCTTTTTCATTCAGGGCAACAATAACTCCTTCCCCGATTTTTGGGTAGACAAAATCAATTAAGCAGCCAGCATAAAGGGCAATCTTACCTTTTGGATTCTTAACTTCCTGCTTAATCGTTTTAAATACATCTCGGAAAGGAACCTTAGCCACTGCTGGCAAACTCTTCTTTTCTGTAAGACCAGAAAGAAACAAGGGTAAATGACGAATAACTGGCTGCCCTTTGGTGAACGGCTTTTGTGCAACAGACGCCACACGTAATAAGGAATGGAAAAGCCTGCGATTAGACACTACATCCAACGCGAATTTTTGGGTAAACGGAAGGCCTTCCTTTTCACCCATTCGGTTGCGCATTTCTAGAATCATTTGAGGAATATCTAATTTCCCGGGACAAACTTCAGAACACTTACCACACTGAAGACATAGATTTTGGGGATTTTGGGCGTCTTTCTCAGAGTTTAGGAAGTTCGTCAAGATGGTACCGATACCACCCGTATAAATATGACCATAGACGTGCCCACCCACGAGTTGGAAAGCTGGGCAGACATTTAGACAGGATGCACATCGAATACACTGAAAGGTCTTTTTAAACTTTTCGTCGTTATACATCTTTCGTCGACCATTGTCCATCAAAATGATGTGAAATTCCTTATCTTTAACCGTGCCATCCGCGTAATAGGCCGGAGTTGGACCGGTTACCATACTTACATAACTAGTAATTTGCTGGCCCGTTGCACTTCTTGGAAGTGCTTGAAGGATGTGTGTAGCATCTTCAAACTTTGGAACAAGTTTTTCAATACCAACTAAAAATACGTGAATAGGGGGCAATGTAGAGGTTAGACGTCCATTACCTTCATTTGTCAGCATCATTAAAGTACCTGTCTCGGCGATAGCCATGTTGGCACCTGAAATCCCCATATCCGCCTCTAAAAATGATTTACGTAACTCAACTCTGGCCGTTTTCACAAGTTCAGCGATGACTGGCTCATTCAACTTATGTAAATGACCAGAAAAAACGTTGGCAACCTCTTCTTTTGTCATATGAATTGCTGGCAAAACCATATGAGATGGATGTTGCCCCGCAAGCTGAACAATCCACTCTCCCAAGTCAGTTTCCTGTACGTTCATCCCCTCGGCCATTAACGTTTTATTAAGTAGGATTTCCTCAGAAACCATGGATTTTGACTTTACCACTCGTTTTACGTTTTGTCGTTTTGCTAATTCTAAAATATATTGTTTGGCATCGTCACCGGTAGTGGCACGATAAACCTTAGCACCTCGTAATGTAGCTGCATTTTCAAATTGATCAATCATTTCATCTAAATGAGTAGCGGCATATGACTTTACTTCAGCGATATTGTCGCTAATTTCTTTAAAATTGTAACCCTCATACGCTTTTTCACGAGCTATAGTATAGGCATCCCCAAAACGTCCTAAGGCCCCTCGTAAGACGTCATTACCTAGTGCCTCTGAAATCTTCTTTTTAAACTGTTTATCTGCCATTTTAAGCTCCCTCCCCTACTTCCTCATCAACAAAGACAACCACTAGTTGTTTCGGACCATGAACTCCAATGGTTAAAACCCGCTCAATATCAGAAGTTCTGCTTGGACCTGTGATAAAGCCAACAAATCCTGGAATTTGAGGAAGACCATGTAGAGTCGCCATCGTTTCTTTCAGGGTTGGAATTAAATTGACGGTAGAAACAAGTGCAATGTGAATAGGAATAAGGGTAGAGCACAAACGTTGGTCTACGTTAGCGTCTGCGTCAGCTTGAACAAGGGTTCCAAGTTCGGCAATCGCATAGTTCACTTGTGTAATACCCGCATGGGCTTCCGGTGTCACTTCACGAAAACGATCCGTGTAAACAGTTATCCCTTTTTTCTCTATTAGATTTTTGAAATTCCCCTTATCTGAGATCGCAGCCTTTAAGAGTGCAACATTCTTAATCCCTTTTTCTATCATGACCTTGCAAACAAGTTCTCCAGCCTCGATAGAGGTGTTAACTCGATAGCATTCACCAGATACAGTTTCTAGTTTTGCTTTGAATCGTTCATATAATTCAGTCGTTTGGTCATTTTCCATGTAGACCTTCCTCCTAATAATGATTTTTAAGAATCCTTTTTATAAGCGGTCAGACCATCATACCATATTAATATTAATTTTATGACATATTAACTTAAATTACAATAACCCAAATAGCAAAATTTCAAATATTATGATTAGTGTTTTGTTTTATTTAAGATGAATCATGGGTCAATCTCCTATAATTTACACATTGATTTTCGACAATATTTGCGTTAAGGTTTAATTAGTAAAGTCTAGTAGTTAAACTTCTAGGTTTTGCGCAAAGAGGATTTCCGGACGCGGAAATCCTCAAAACTTTTTATCAACATTTGAACTCCCGCTTTAAGGGTATTAAGTGATAAATGAGCATTTCCATTTTTGGAACGCTCATTTATTTTTGTAATTACTTTTTTTGTGTCAATGAATATTCAAGAGCTGTTCTAATTGTCTTACGTCTATCGTACTTATGAATAGGGGGATGGATTAGACAGTATGGAATACGATTCAGAAATTCTCTATGTTCAAAAACTATATTTCTTTATCTTCTTAGCAACGTTTAGCTTGCTTGTAACTG
>JADQBO010000246.1 GCA_016278585.1 Desulfosporosinus sp. | reverse complement strand
TTAGTGCTGTTACGAAAGAAGAGCTTGCTCGCTTAAGCGGTCAGAAATCTTGTTGTGATTTAGCGGAACTGGCAGCTTTGGTCCGCATGGATGGTACACTCCAAATTAGTGGGAATCAGCAGAACACGTTGAATGTGGTCACGGAAAGTGCACCAGTGGCTCGAAAGGTTTATCGCTTGGCTAAGGATGTACTAAAGTGTCAGGTGGATATTGTCGTTCGACGCAAACTGAGACTGCGTAAAAATAATTCATATCTCGTTAGAATCCACCCTCGCGGTTTAGACGATTTACAAAACTTAGGTTTAGTTGATCATAAAGGTCAGATAGTCCCAGGAATTGCCCCTTGCCTTATCAAAAAACGCTGTGATCAAAAGGCTTATTTAAGAGGAGCTTTTTTAGCTGGGGGCTCTATTAATAATCCGGAAGGTACCTATCATCTTGAAATAGTCAGTAATGATGAGCTACATGCTAAAGCGTTATGTCAATTAATCAATCGGTTTAAATTAGGGGCCAAAGTTAGTATGCGCAAGCAATGGTATGTAGTATATCTTAAAGAGAGTGAACACATTGTTGATTTTATCGGTTTCATTGGAGCCCATCATGCCCTTTTAGAATTTGAAAATGTTCGAGTTCTTAAAGACGTACGAAATCAAGTAAATCGCTTAGTTAATTGTGAGACCGCTAATCTTGATAAAATTGTCGGCGCCGCTGTACGTCAGTTAGAGAACATTCAATTAATAGCAAATACGATTGGACTTCAAGCTTTGCCGCCAACCCTTCGAGACATGGCTGAGCTGCGGCTAGAGTATTCCGAAGCCAGTTTAAAAGAACTTGGAGAAATGCTGCGACCAAAGGTTGGAAAGTCTGGTGTTAATCATCGAATGAGAAAGATCGATGAGTTGGCAGAGCAAATCAGAAAACAAAAGACCCCAACCCTAACGTATAGAAGTGGGTCTTGAAGAACTTAATAAAAGGAGCGATTTAGAAGGATAGTTGAAATTTTAAGATATAGGGGGGGAATAAGGTGCGGTTAGGTTACGGGCTAAGTCTCGAGCAAACTCAAAAACTCATTATGACTCCAGAATTGCGCCAAGCAATTACAATTTTACAGTTGTCCGCACTTGACCTTTCCACATATGTTGAGGAACAGCTCTTGGAGAATCCTTTGCTAGAAAATACTGAAGAAAGTACGGACAGTAAAGGGGAGGCAGAGCCTCCTGTGGTTGAGGAAAACCCGGCTGATGACAAATGGGAAGTCGATTGGCAGGATTATTTCCATGATCAGGATGAAAAACGGGTTCGTCAGGAACGAGTGGTTGCGGAAGATAAACAAAAATTTGACCCCTTTACAACGGCTGCACCGACGCTTGTAGAGCATTTGCTTGAACAACTCCACGTCCAAAAATTTGAGGGTTCTTTAGACGTAGCGGAGTACATCGTTGGGAATTTAAGTGATAACGGATATCTTACATTATCTTTGGAAGATATTGCTCGAGAAATGAATGTCCCCCTTGCAAAGGTCGAAGAAGCTCTGGCTGTTGTACAAAATCTCGACCCCTTGGGTGTAGGGGCTCGGAATTTAGAGGAATGTCTATTGTTACAATTGACCCTCCTGCCAGACTATCCTCCTGAATTGCCAGAGTTCTTAGGACATCTTAATGACTTAGCAGCAGGACGTTTGCAACGAATTGCTCAAACTTTAAAAATCTCCTTAAGTCAGGTTCAAGAGCTGGCTGATCTGGTACGGAAACTCGACCCTAAACCAGGGCGTCGCTTTTCCGGCCCGGGGGAAGTGCGCTATGTAGTCCCGGATGTAGTAATTGAAGAAATCGAAGGGGAGTTCATCATCCTTGTCAATGATATTACTGTCCCTCGCTTAGGGATAAATAAGGCTTACCGTGATGCCTTGAGCCAGGATGAAGGAACAGACACTCGAAAATTTGTTGAACAAAAATTAAACGCTGCGGCTTGGCTCATTCGTAGCATTGAGCAAAGACGTCTAACTCTTTATAAAGTTGCAGATGCTATCGTTAAATGGCAAAGTGAATTTCTTAGAAAGGGGATTCATTATCTGAGGCCGCTTACCTTAAGAGATATTGCAGAGGAAATAGGAGTTCATGAGTCCACGGTTAGCCGAGCAACTGCTCATAAATATGTTCAAACTCCTCGGGGGATTTATGAATTTAAATTTTTCTTTGCCAATTGTATGGGACGTGGGAGTCAAAACGACTCAGGTGTAACCACAGATGTCATTAAATTAGTCCTGCGTGATATTATCGCTTCAGAAAATCCCAAAAACCCTTATTCTGATCAAAAATTAGCCGATTTACTTAAGGCTAAAGATATGAAGATTTCGCGACGAACGGTCGCTAAGTACCGCGATGAGTTAGGAATTGCTTCGACATCGGTTAGAAAAAGGTATTAATATGAAGCCACTGGAGGAAACGTTTTTATACCTTCCGCCAGTGGCTTTTTTATGTGTAAAGCACGTTCTAATCAGATAAGAAGGAGGAGCCAAATGACAGAGTACCAGGTTGTGGTTGTCGGAGGCGGCGCGACGGGCGTTGGCATTTTGCGAGATTTGAGTATGCGGGGTATTTCGGCGTTATTGCTGGAACAAGGGGACTTAGCCCATGGAACAAGCTCGCGCTTTCATGGTTTATTACACAGTGGAGCACGGTATGTGGTCAAAGACCCAGTGTCCGCTGCTGAATGTCTTGAGGAGAACATCATTCTTAAACAGATTGCTGCTCACTGCATCTCAGATACGGGAGGGTGGTTTGTACAATCGTCAGAGGATGATCCGGTTTATGTTGAACAATGGATTAAGGGATGTGCTTATGCACGGATTCCCATACGAGAAATATCCTTGGCTGAGGCCTATGTCCAAGAGCCTTTAATGAGTAAGAATAGTTTGCGTGTCTTTGAAGTACCCGATGCGACCGTGGACGGGTTCAAGCTTGTTTGGGCAAATGCCAAGTCTGCAAAGCGTTATGGGGGAGACTATAAAACCTATCATCAAGTGGAACGGCTTATTTTAGATGATAAGAGGATTGTAGGTGTAGCAGCCAAGAATCTTTTAAATGGGGAAGAGTTCATCGTTCATTGTGAGGTGGTAGTCAATGCAGGCGGTGCGTGGGCTGCTCAGATCGCAGGTTCGATAGGGGTTCCTTTAGACGTCATCTGTGATAAGGGAACTCTCTTGGCTTTTAATCAGAGGCTTTTTCAACGCGTGATTAATCGGTTGCATCCACCCAGTGACGGGGATATTTTTGTCCCACACGAAACAATCACGATTTTGGGGACCACCTCTGCAATTGTAGATTCTGCGCAGGAAACCCAGCCTAGGGAGGAAGAAATCAAGAGATTGTTAGCTATGGGCGAAACGATACTCCCTAATCTAATGGGGCATAGGGTCATTCGGGCCTTTGCCGGAGTAAGGCCGCTCCATAGTGAGGACAGTGATGTACCCGGATCAACGGAAAAGGGGCGGGAAGTAAGTCGAACCTTCGTCTTGATTGATCATGAAGTCCATGATGGGGTTCAAGGGCTGATTAGCATTGTCGGAGGGAAGTTTACCACCTATCGTTTAATGGCTGAGAAAGTTACCGATTGGGTAGCAGAAAAGTTAGGCAATAGGACTCCTTGTTGTACAGCAAAGGAAAATTTAATGTCTGAGATCTCGGAAGACTTGCGAAAGCAAGCCCTTCGACTTTTGCCATGTGCAGCTGCAGAGAAAATGCTTAAACGGCTTGGGGAAGATGCGGAGAAAGTTTTGTTGGAGATTCAGAGCGATCCACGTAAAGGGCAAATGCTTTGTGAGTGTGAAATGGTGAGTGTTGCCGAGATCGAAAAAGTAGCGTCAGATCAGGATACCCATCACTTGGCGGATATAAGGCGCAAGACTCGGTTAGGGATGGGGACTTGCCAGGGGGCTTTCTGCACCTATCGAGTGTTGTCATTGTTAGGACTAGAATATAAAAAGTTTGATCCCTTACAGGATGAGTTAAGATTTTTTATTAACCAGCGTTGGAAGGGCATTCGGCCAGTTCTTTGGGGGCAGCAATTACGCGAAACAGAGTTAACACGTGCTATCTATGCAAGCATACTTCATCTGAATGAAAATCCGAAATAATTGAGGGGGAAAGCTTATGTGGGATGGCATAATTATTGGAGGAGGTCTTGGGGGTCTTCTAGCGGGAATTCGGGCCGCTGAAAGAGGCAAACGTACGTTAATGATTTCTGAAGGAGTAGGGAGCCTGATCTATAGTTCAGGAGTGATAGATTTCGGGGATGTAGAGTGGTTAGCTAGCCAGGAAAAACACCCTTATGCTTTATTGGGGGAAACTGTGGTGCGTACTGGAGTGGCTTACTTCCAAGCTCTTTTTCCAGACTATCATGGGAAATGGGGAGAGACTCAGGAT
>JADQBO010000160.1 GCA_016278585.1 Desulfosporosinus sp. | reverse complement strand
AAAGCCACCTGAAAATTCTAGCAGCCCTAACTAGGCTTAGACAAATATGCTGTCATCCTGCCATGTTTATTGAAAATTACACCGGAGAGAGTGGCAAAATGCTGCTCTTACAGGAAATCCTCGCGGACGCCCTGGACAGCGGCCACCGCATTCTAGTGTTCTCTCAATTTACAAGCATGCTGGATATCATCCAGAAGTATTTAATATCCGAGAATATAAGACATTTCTATCTTTCAGGTTCAACTAAAGCAGTAGAACGTTTGAACATGGCCAATTCCTTTAATTCAGGTCAAGGTAAGGTCTTCTTGATTTCCTTAAAAGCCGGCGGCATTGGCTTAAATCTGATAGGTGCTGATATGGTTATTCACTACGACCCCTGGTGGAATCCTGCTGTTGAAGACCAAGCTACAGATCGTGCTCACCGCATCGGACAAAATAACGTTGTCCAAGTGATTAAGCTTATTACCCAAGGGACCATCGAAGAAAAAATCAACGCT
Source organism: Desulfosporosinus sp. (assembly GCA_016278585.1). Classification (GTDB taxonomy): domain Bacteria; phylum Bacillota; class Desulfitobacteriia; order Desulfitobacteriales; family Desulfitobacteriaceae; genus Desulfosporosinus. The sequence goes on along the minus strand of JADQBO010000160.1, from coordinate 3,928 downwards.
TTACAAGCTAGGAAAAAGATGCTGGTTGATTCGGTTATTCAACCTGGAGAAACCATCCTATCTAAGCTATCCGAAAAAGAACTAAGAGAGCTTTTTGAGTTATCATGAACTGAAATTTTAACTTCTTAAGCAACGAAATTCGTATAAAAAACGGTTCCATCCTCCCCTGTTTTAAATTCAAAAACTGCTCCATGTCTTTGAGCAATTCCAATAGAAATGGCTAAGCCCAGACCCGTTCCACTATCTTTGGTTGTAAAGAATGGAGTCCCTATTTTCTCTTGTATTTCTGGAGGAATTCCATTACCTTGGTCCTTAATTGCTAACACGACTCTATTATCTTGTAGATAGGTGCTAATCATGACACATCCATGTTCCTTGGTGGCATCTAGTCCATTGCGCACTAAATTTAAAATAAGTTGCTTAATCTCATTTTCGTTGATCCTAATATCGGGTAGTGTGCTTAAATCCACAATAACTTCTTTATTATTATTATAGGCATCAGCCTGAAGCATAGGTAATACGGTATTAATTACTTCGTTAATATTTTGTAATATAATGTTATCAGAGTTTGCCTTAGCTAAGGACAAGAAATCTGTTATTATTGTATTAGCGCGATCTATCTCAGAAATCATCAAATCCATATATTCTTTATCGCTTGTGTAATGTGGTCTCATACCAAAAAATTGTAAAAACCCTTTAACCGTCGTCAACGGATTTCTGATTTCGTGGCTAATACCCGCCGCTAATTGACCAATGAGATTAAGTCTTTCTAACCGACTGAGCTCTTGCTGTTGTTGTTTCAACTCTGTTATATCTCTAAAAAATACGGTCAAGCCTTCCCTATAGGGATAGGCATGGAATTCATGCTTTTGATCAGGATTTGCCAAGCCTCCTGCCTCCCAATGAACGGCTTCATTTTGAGACATTGCTTCATGCATTTTTTGGTAAGTTAAGGAATCCGCACCTTGGGGAAACACTTCCCAAAAACTTTCCCCTATTAATTTAACATTATTAGTAACGATTTTCAGTTTATGGTTAACAAACGAAAACCGCCATTCCCGATCCAAGGCATAAAACCCATCTGAAATACCTTCCATAATTCTAGTTATATTTCGTTTTGATGATTCCAAGGCTATGTTCATTTGTTTTAAATCATCTGTAAAGCAAGTGATTTTATTTAAAACTGGTTTTAATTCTGGTAATTTAATTAACACATCTTCACATTCTGTATCATTATTAATTATTATTTGGCAAAACTTTTCTAAATAGGATTCAATCTGATTCATATGTTTTCTTATTGAAATTATAATTAATACTGATAAACTTAAAGCAAGTATTATAATAAGTCCAAATTTATTAAAGGAAACTAAGACCAAGTCAGGATTTTGTGTAAATGCCCATACATAGCCTACTATTTTCCCCTCATTATGTACGGATAGAATGACCTTAATAATCTCCTTATTATTATTTGATTGAGTGTTGAATTTAAATCCTGTTATTATTTCATAGCGAAGTTCATTTAATAAAACACTATTACTATTTACATTTGTGAATAATAAATCTAACTCAATATCATAATAACCTTTAGTAATATCAGTATTATTATTATTAAGCGTTAACTGTATAATTTTATCTAGCTTTGATTCCTTACCCATTTCCGTTAAATTTCTATCTTTCTTTAATTCTTCAATTTCTATAATTTGAGAGTAAATGCTTGTCTGTAACCTTGTAGCGCTTAATAATAAATCGCGATTAACTTTTAGGATTTGTTTCTCCCAAAAGTTCTGTCCATAGAGAAGGGTAGATATAATTAGAAAAACAAAAATACTAACTATGACTTTTACTAAAGTTAATTGAATAATAGATTGTTTTTTTAGAATATTTTTTGAAACCATCTGTATCCTCCAGCTGTCCGGAATAATAAGGCCTTATAAGGTTTATGGAACAATATAGAAGCTGGAGATGTTGCCCAGCTTCTATATTATTCAGTAATACCTAAACATTCTTTAGTGGCCACTACTCCAATTATTTTTGTAATGCTTTCGGAGTTTTGGGTTGATACATCCAAATATTGCACGCAAAAACGGAGGACGCACTACCTAGGAGCATTAGTAGTGACGCAATTAAGGTGAAAATAGATTTTTTCATTATTCACTCACCTCCTTTTCTATTGAAAATAGGCAGTAAGGTGATGCTTTGATAAAACACACCTAAAACTGCACTAACATTAATTAATTGATAATGGGTAAACGCAATAACTAAGGATGCAATAATTATGACTATCACAGAGGAAATCTTTAATTTATATTTAAAGCTACTAGAATGAATTGGCTTTGATTCACTGTCTACAGGAGCTAAAGAAACTACTAGTAAAAAAGAAATTAACAATATAAACAAAAGAACATACTTATTAGTAAAGTCATACGCAGTAATTGTTTTTGCTAATACCCCTATTAAGCTATAGACTATAGAGCCAAATGCCAAACATCTTAGAGGAGTTGCAAAATGAGCTCCACCCGATACTCTTCGTAATGAGCCACCGAAAATAGCAGCAACAACTGTTGGTAATAATGCATTAACAAAATATCCTATAATAATTAATATAAATGAGCCTAAAATGAATAAAAATGCAGTTTCAACGGCATAAGCTATAATTTCCTTTTTGTCTTTGTCATAATTCAGCTCATTTGTTATTACTTCAGTAAGTTTTAAACTAATATTTTCTGAAAAGTTCATTTTTATTACCTCTTCTTTGTAAGAATTTATTCACTATAAAAGCAGAGATAAACATAAGTAATACTTGAGGTTCAGCTATTAAAATTCTTTTTGTTAAGTCAACGAAAAGTATTTCAGGAGTTACTCCAAAAACAGGCATTAGTAATCCTAGGCAAACAAATTCAAGAATCGCTAAAACTAAAAAACTTAATAAACTTGCAATAATGGATAAACTAAAATCACCCTTACCTAGCCATGTTAAAGCAATAAATAAGAAAATGATTTGCAAGATAGTGTGAATGCCAAAAGGGATGAACATTCTCATTAAGTATGAACTAAATGCTAAAATAATCCCAAGTACTATGATATTATTCCATTTTATTGGTATTCTCGCAATTACAAAGGCAAAAGTAACTAAGGCAATTGTTTCAGGTATACCTTGAAAAAGTAAAGCAATTAATGGAATACCTATAAAACCCACCTCTCCTTCATTAGACGTTAAATAAAATAGGGTTAGTTATTATTAGTTATAAGCAAATTAACAAATTATTTATATTCAAAATTCATATAATTCCTTATAAATACAATTTATTAACTAGAAAAGCAACGATAAATAGCAAAAGTACATGAATATTTCCCAATATAATCATTATAGTATTGCTATTAAATAAAGCTTTTGGTGTTATTCTTAAAATAACTATGATAAATGTTAAGATAGAAGTCTCAAATATAATAAGAGCTAAGCAACTCAATAAACTAGCGATAAACGATAGGCTTAAATCTCCATCGCCCGATGTATTTAAAGCTATTAATAACAGAAATATAAGTATAATAGTATGAATTCCAAAAGGGATAGGAAAAAGTCTCACTATGTATACACTAAAAGCCAAAATAGTCCCGATAAATATTAATTTATTCCACTTTATGGGTACCCTGGCAATTACAAAGGCTAACGTTGTAACCGCCGTAAGCTCAGGTATTCCTTGTAAGATTAACCTAACGAATGGAATTTCAATGGGGTCTCCACCCCTTTCTCAACTAACGCCTTACTCTCAATTCGTAATTAATTACTTTATATGTGCTTTATTCTATTATTACATACCCTAGGTGTCGAATACGCGTAAATCTTGTCTTATATAAACCCAATATTTTGAAAAATAACCTAAGGGTTTCTCAAGAAATATCTAAAAAAACTGAAATGCCCCAAAAGCCA
>JADQBO010000365.1 GCA_016278585.1 Desulfosporosinus sp. | reverse complement strand
TTGATGCTCTTTGCTATACTTTTTCATAACTTTTTCCTCCGTTTTCTTTATAAATCTGTAACTCGTTAACTTATATTACTCTTTGCAATTATCATTCCAAAGAAGGTCATCTCGGCAGTTAATGCAAACTTTTTTGGAGTAACATATACATACGGGCTTTCTGCAGCCAACACTTTAACTTCGGCTGAAAGGTAGTCGCACATCCGTATATATAGATCGACGCTCATTAGTTTCTGAATAGCATCAGAGTCGCTATAACAAAACCAATAATCCGGCTGATAAGGTACGTTTATAACGGCTGCCCCAACGGGACCTAATGTGTATAGCTTGTAGTTCTTTCCTTTTGTAATCAACATATGTTCAACGACTTTGTGTTCACTTTTTAGTTTTGCCAGTATCTTTCGTGCCGTTTTCGAGACACGGTGAAGTATTTGGTGTGCCTGGATTTGCCCACCGAACATAATGCCCATTGTATTTAATAGATGAAACAGTCGTTTTTCCGTTTCCGGGATGAGAAACGACCGGTCAAAAGAACGGTCGTTTAGAGCACTTGTCGGAACCCTATACCAACGAATTTGAATATCGTTGACTGTACTGAAGTTGTTAATATCACTCCCTCCCTTCCTTTATCATTAATCGCACGTGGTCGGTGGGAGTTTAGTCCTTTTTTAGAGGGCGTAAATATAAGCCAAAGAGTCTTTTGTGTTCCTTATCAACATTAAGAATCTTGACCAAGGCCTTATCTCCTCTGCTTAATACCTCATGTCTTGGATGACGTAAAAATCCGTCCACATACCCATTTTGCGTTTTAACTCGAAAGTAGCAGCCGTTTTCGCGAATTCCCATGATTTAGGAGGTGTATGTCCATTGCTTTCTGCTCATCATAGCCTTCAACCATGCGTTTTAATAAATCCATTCCTTACCACTCGCTTTCTTTTCTTTATTTACCCCACTTTACATAAAAACGAAGGGTTCTTCGCTTATTTGATCTCCACTAGATTGATCTTCTCTGTCAGATCTCTCTTCATGCTCTTTTTTGGGAGCTTTCTCTGGCTGATTCCCCCATTTGATCATTGTTCGATTTCGTTTCTAATCGGCTGGCTGAAGATAAGTCGTCTTCCTTGATTTTGACTTTGGTTTTAATAATGATATTCATTCGATTCACTAGAAACATTTAAACGGTCATTCATTGGTAATCTTTGCGCTGCCTGTGTAGTAGCTTTAGTATCACCCCCCTTCAATGGTTGTTGCACCCTGTTTTTGAGTAAAGAAAAAAGCCCTCTTAATTTCTGAGGTGCTTTACTCTTTTTTGAAAGATTAGAAGTATTAACGGTTTTAATTTTCTCTTTCCAGTCTATAGGAACGAATTGTCCTAGTGTGATTCCCGGACGACTGGGATGCCCGTCTTTGACTAATTTGTGAATGAAGTGAAAACGGGGCAGACCATCTTTGATATCGGTTGGGCGAATACGATAATCTTCGCTTTCTGTATCACGATAAGTTTTAGGAAGGAAAGAGGCCATAACAAACCCATCAAATGTGTTTTGCCGAGTAATCCCCCAGTCTTTACCTAGTTCTTTCGCAAAATACTCCGCATCATCGGAGGTGACTCCTCAAAAACATATTTTGTTACGGCAATTCGTCAATATGGCCGTTTTCATAGCTCTTGGCTGCAAGTCATCTGCCCCTATCTCTAATTGCGAAAAGGACTGTACTGCAAAAATGCCTGCTACTCTGTATTCGGCAGACTGTGATGTTTTTCGTTACTGATTAGTTATTCAGGGCATTAGTATTTGTGACATTTCTCACAGATTTTTAGTTATTGCAAACATCTTCATCCATCCTCACTTCTTTGTTTTGTTATGCGCTTATCTTTTAGTAAAATTAAAGGAAGCCACCCACTTAGAGCGACTTCCAAATATTTACATATTTTCACTGGGGATACACCCCATCTCATTTAGCTAAATTTATCTCAATGTCGCAGGAGTTGTCAATGATTTTAAGGGGTTGCCTTACCTTTTTTATTAGTACAGGCATTTCTTTTGACAACGAACGTATCAAAGTAAAAATGGTTGAGAACTTGTTTACCAACAACGTTCAGCCACATACATCGATTACAGTTTGAAGGAAGGCGGAATGGACAAGGGGACGACAATCAATTAATTCAATGGACCTCTTTCTATCGATTTGGATCCGCTAGGCAAAAGCCTAAGCTTATAGATACTCCGTTGAGTATAAATCTCTAACCGATTCGATGTTTTTATAATATTTGTAATTACGCTAAGGCTAGTAATTTTCCAAACCCTATCTTCAAAGAATAATAGTTTTCCCTTAGCGCCAACTTCAATGTCTCTAAGCCACACCTTTCTTCCCCATCTTTGGAGGGATGCAGGTACTTCCGGCAAAACGATGTCGTAAACTCCCTCAATAATAGCAACATCTTCGTTCATTGCCTTCCTCCCTCATAAGTGATTGCATCAAGTGGTGTTCGCCCAGATTTTTTAATTACCAGCGGAGAGTATTGTAAGGAGACGGCAATAACGCCCCGCGAAGCCACTGGCTGGGGTAGGTGGCAGACACTAAGGCATCATTAACTCTAAATACCTAAATATAGAATTTTATGAAGTTCAGTTTGTGGAAAATACTATAACAAATTAAGAATTAGTGGAACCTACCTTTGACGCATTTTAAATATTGAGTATCTTTTCATAACAATAGAAAGGAAGGTCTCTCCAAGGAAAATATACCTGTCCCGCTTTTTTATAAGAAATTGTGAAGGATTTACTTCTTTTCTGTCGAAGTTCCTATTAAGGAAAAAAACAATCGTCTTAAAATAATTAAGATTTTATTTTAAAAAAAAGAAGGTATTATCACTACAGACTCCGAATTAGTTTATATAAACTAATTCGGAGTCTGTAGTGATATGCGAATGCCATAAATTTATCTATAACCATATTATAGCACCCTTCTAAGTTGGCAACACTAGTAATATAGTATTGTAAACAACTTGTTCGAAAGGTGATATGATATGGACAAGGAAAAATCGAATAATATTAAGGAGGTGGATGTCTTGGCTGTATCTATGAGACCATCCCCAATTTTAAAAGGAAACGATGCAAAACGATTATTAGCAAAGATGGAAAATCCTCCAAATAATAAAGCAGTTTTTGAAAAAAGTAGAGAGTTAGCAAAAATCTTTAAAATTAAATAATGGGTAAGGGAAATTCCGAATGAGCTTTGTTATAAGAAATATAGAAATGAATGATATGCCTAAATTGTTAAAATTTATATGCGGGAATATATCAATGGAAGGCTTTCTTAAAAATGAAGCATATATTCACCATATTAGTGGTGAAGGTATAACAAAAGTAGTTTTGGAAGAAGAAACAAATCAAATCATAGCCTATTATACATTGAAATCTGATGCTGTAAAAATAATTGACGAGGAAATGCATCTGATACCACGTTATATACCATGTATTGAAATTGCCCGCATAGCCATACTCTCACACTGGCAAAATGGAAGTAAAGGTATTCATCTTGGAACTCATCTCGTAGGTCAAATTATATGTTTTATAAAAGACATAATTGCTGCACAAGTTGGATGTCGCTTCATAACCATACATGCTATCCGCGATAAGGTTCTTTGGTATAAAAAAGAGTTCGCTTTTGAAGAATTAGAAGATGGTAAATATGGACATAACGAAGACACAACATATATGTGTTTAGATTTACTTGATGAAAGTTTATTAAATGAATATGCAGAGTATAAAAAACTCACACAATAGACCTCCTCAACAGGGGGTCTTTTCTCACGCCCAAATTACGAACGAAAAATTGACATTCATATCCGCATTAAAATTTTAGAAAATACATAATATCTTTCGTAATACTATGCAACACAAGAAGGGGCTCAGTCGAGCTAATACCCATGTCTTACTAACTTCGCATTATAGACAAAATGCCAACAAGCCGTTTCCCACCATCCTTTGCATGACGGTGGCTTTTTCATATTGCAAAATGGCTTTTCATATTTTAATCTCTTTTAACTTGAATTCTACTACTTTCCTAAATATTCCTGCCAAATAATACTATTATCACAAAATAATTATCATAACGACAAAAAGCCTGCGGGAATAGTTCATAGCCCAATAAGATCTATTGAGCTATTATCTGAACAATGTCTTCTTATTTATTGCAATCAGAATTATTGGCGAATATTTTTCACTCGCCAGTATTAGGTCGATTATAACCAAATCAAGTTATACCTATCTATAAAATAGTCGACATCGTTGGGTATTCTTCATCATCGACTGTCCCACCGGACCTAAAACCCGCCTAACTATTAAAGGAACGATGAGCGAAAAACTGCATCCGGTCCAAACTTTTCTCGGATTGAATCGACCGTACGATCCACGGCTCTCTGTTTTTCGTAATTCCTCTCGATAAGAGAAAGCTGCATAAAATCA
>JADQBO010000164.1 GCA_016278585.1 Desulfosporosinus sp. | reverse complement strand
AAACAATTGCTGTACACTGTGTTCATATTAATGATCAAGAAATTGAGCTCTTAAAAGCTTCTGAAACACAAGTTGTTCATAATCCGGAATCAAATATGGGGAACGCCGTGGGAGTAACCCCGGTTCTCAAAATGCTTAGTGAAGGGGTTAAGGTAGGACTGGGAACTGATGGGTATACCTGTGATATGTTTGAAAGTGGCAAAGTGGCTAATGTACTTCATAAACATGCCGCTGCAGACCCTAGTGTAGCATGGGGTGAAGTTCCACAAATGCTTTATGGTAATAATCCTGAGATCGCGTCAAATTTATTTGGGGGGACCTTTGGGGAATTGACGGAAGGCGCTTGGGCAGATGTTATAGTGGTTGATTATTTACTACCCACTCCTATGGGTCCAGACAATTGGAGTGGACATCTTCTCTTTGGTGTTTCCGGACGGTCTGTTGAAACAACGGTTATTAATGGGCGCGTACGTATGCTTGATAGAAAGCTGATAGACATTGATGAAGAAACTATTGGTGCTCGGTCACGGGAATTGGCACAGGAACTTTGGAATAGAATTTGAGGTGAACTTAAATGAAGAATGTTTTGGGGCTTCGCTGTATTGATTGTGGCAAAGAAGTTCCTGCAGAAGCTGGAACGTACACTTGTCCAACCTGCGGAAAAGATGGCGGTATTATGGATGTTATCTACGATTATAAGGAAATCAATCGATTAACGTCCTGTGAACAACTGACTCAGTCCAAAGACAACTCAATTTTTCGCTACCTTCCGTTTCTACCAATTCAGGAAGATTCTGCTCGCCCCCATTTAAGAGTGGGCTGGAGTCCCCTTTATAAACCCCAGGGACTGGGTAAGAGTTTAGGGATGAGTAACCTGTATGTTAAAGACGACGGACAGAATCCGACCGCTTCCCTAAAAGACCGGGCCTCGATTATTGCTGTTATTAAAGCAGTAGAGGAAAAGGCTCCGACGGTTGCTGCTTCCTCAACGGGTAATGCGGCATCATCCTTGGCTGGTAGTGCTGCCGCCATGGGTATTAAATCCGTTATTTTTGTCCCAAGCCGTGCACCCCAAGGAAAGGTCGCTCAATTGCTAATCTTTGGCGCCACGGTAATCAGTGTTCAGGGGTCTTATGAAGATACCTTCAGATTATCGGCTGAAGCCATTGAGCGTTTTGGTTGGTATAATCGAAACGCGGCCATTAATCCGTATCTGGTCGAAGGTAAGAAGACGGTTGCCCTGGAGATCGCTGAGCAATTAAACTGGGAAGTACCTGACTGGGTGATCCTTTCCGTTGGGGACGGCTGTACCATAGCGGGGGTCTGGAAAGGCTTTAAGGACCTTTACAGTGCTGGGTGGATCGATCGGGTGCCTAAAATTGCAGGAGTTCAGTCTACAGGATGTAGTCCTCTCGTCGATGCCTTCTTAGAAAATCGCCCTTGGCGTCCTAAGGAGGAAAACACCATTGCCGATAGTATTGCAGTTGGCGTTCCACGTAATCCAGATAAGGCCTTAAATGCTGTTCGAGAATCGGGAGGCACGATGGTTGCTGTATCAGATGAAGCTATCTTGGACGCGATGCGCGAACTGGGTAGAACCAGCGGTATTTTCGGGGAACCAGCGGGTGTCACTGGAACAGCTGGACTTAAGGTTCTGGTTGAAAAAGGTGTTATTGGGGCCCATGAAAAAGTGGTTTCTATTGTTACTGGTAATGGATTAAAGGATGTCCAGAATGCCATTAAAGCAGTAGGTGAGCCTATTAAAGTCGAGCCTTCTCTAGAGGAACTTTTAGCGAAGTTAGAAGGCAAAGTTTAATTCAGCCCGATACAAGGATATTTCTCAATCGGACTTCGGGCTTAAGCCTAAAGCTTCGAAAAATAAGGAGGTCAAATATGAGAAACTTGATTGATTTTACCATTAATGAAGAGCAGCTTACAAAGACTGTACAGAGTGTTAAGGAAAAAAACGTCGTTATTCCAACCCTGGCACAGATGAAAGATCCGAATAAGATACCTGCATCAGTAAAAGAAAAACTGAAGAAGACCGGTTTATGGGATGTTGACCCTATTAATTTATTTAGAATATCCTGGAAGAATCAGCCGGTTAAAGATGGCGGCTTATTTAATCCGTTACCGAACTATGTTGAAATTCCTTTCGAAATTTCAGGGGTTAAAGCTAGAATTATTGCTATGTCAGGCAAGTATTTCCCGACCGGTGCTCATAAGGTCGGAGCAAGTTTTGCTTGCTTAGTTCCTCGCTTAGTAACAGGACAATTTGATCCTAAATTTCATGAAGCCGTTTGGCCTTCTACTGGCAACTATTGCCGTGGAGGAGCCTATAATTCAGCTTTATTGGGCTGCAAATCGATAGCTATTTTACCAGAAAATATGAGCAGAGAGCGTTTTGAATGGCTGAAGACTGTTGCGGGAGAAATCATTGCTACCCCGGGCAGTGAAAGTAACGTTAAGGAAATATATGATAAGACTTGGGAACTTATAAATACTCGGGAAAATGTTGTGATCTTTAACCAGTTCGGAGAACTTGGTAATAATCTCTGGCATTATGAAGTCACTGGTAACGCCATGCATGATATTATTAAAGCAGAAATGGGATCAAAGGGTAAGTTGGCTGGGGTATGCTTGACTTCAGGTTCTGCTGGAACTCTTGGTAGTGGAGATTATTTAAAAGACCAATATCCACATGCTAAACTTGCTGTTGGAGAAGCTTTGCAGTGCCCAACCTTACTGAATAATGGTTTTGGTGAGCATAGAATTGAAGGAATTGGTGACAAACATATCCCTTGGGTTCATAACGTTAAAAATACTGATATGGTCATTGCCATCGATGACAATGATAGTTTGGGGATGTTCCGTCTCTTCAATGAACCTGCTGGTCAGGAGTATTTAAGAGAACAAGGAATTTCTGAAGAGGTTATTGAAAAGCTTTCTTGGGTGGGAATTTCCGGGGCAGCAAATATTCTATCTTGTATTAAATTTGCAAAGTACTATGAGTTAACCGAAAATGATATTGTAATGACGGTACTGACAGACTCTGCAGAAATGTATCAGTCAAGATTGCAAGAAATGGAAGCTGAAAGAGGCAGAAAATATAATTCCGTAGATGCTGCTATTGACCATCACAAAAGTGTCATGGCTGTAAGAACCGATAACATGGAAGAGTTAACCTATTATGCTAAAAAGCGTATTCATAACCTCAAATACTATACTTGGATTGAGCAACAAGGGTATAATGTGGATGATCTTAATGCTCAATGGTATGATTATGAAGAATACTGGGGTAGGTTGCATAAGATGGGACCAGAGCTCGATAAACTCATAGAACAGTTTAATGAGCGTTTAAGTAGTTCAAAATAATAAGAGATTAGGAATTTAAGTTATAGATGTTTAGAGGCAGCGGTTCTTGCTCAGGAACCACTGCCTCTCTTTATAATAGAAAGGGTGATAAGTATGTCAATTTTAATTAAAAATGCTTCCCATATAATTACCTTTAATGATCGGGATGAAATTGTAGAAAATTCTGATCTCCTCATAGAAGGGAAGAAAATAATTGCTGTCGGAAGAGATCTAAGTTCATCTTCTACTGAGAAAACTCAAATTATCGACGCTCAAGGAATGGTCGTCCTGCCGGGGTTAGTAAATACTCATCACCATCTCTATCAAACCTTGTTTCGTGGACTTCCGGAGGTTCAGGGAATGCCTCTCTTCTATTGGCTTGTTAATCTTTATGAGTTTTGGCGTCATATCATACCGGACGCAGTTTATTATGGAGCGATGGTAGGTTTTAGTGAGCTTTTGCGTACTGGGTGTACTTTAACAACCGATCATCATTATGTTTTTCCCAGAGGACAAGCCAGCAACTTCATTGATACTCAAATAACTGCAGCTCAGGAAATTGGAATTCGCTTTCATGCTACCCGAGGTTCTATGTCCTTAGGTAAAAGTGAAGGAGGGCTTCCGCCTGATGAGGTGGTTCAAGATGCAGAGACCATTCTCAAAGATTCTCAGCGTTTGATTGAGAGGTATCATGATCCCTCCCCTTATGCTATGACTCGCCTGGCGTTGGCTCCTTGTTCTCCATTTTCAGTAAGTCTTGACTTGATGAAGCAATCTCAAATTTTGGCCAGAGAAAAAGGGGTTATGTTGCATACTCATTTAGCAGAAACCCTTGATGAAGAAACGTTTTGTCTAGAGCGCTATGGACGTCGACCTGTCGAATTGATGGAAGACGTGGGTTGGATAGGACCAGACGTTTGGTTTGCTCATGCTATCCATCTCAGTGAACGAGAAATTGCTCTATTGGCTCAGAGTGGATCAGGGGTCGCACATTGCCCGAGCTCGAATATGAAACTCGGAAGTGGGATTTGCCCGACTTCGGATTTGGTCAAGGCCGGTGCCAAGCTGGGGATTGCGGTTGATGGAAGTGCTAGTAACGACGGCTCCAATATGTGGGAAGAA
>JADQBO010000470.1 GCA_016278585.1 Desulfosporosinus sp. | reverse complement strand
GTATAACATCGGTAATTATAATACCAAGATATTCTTCCGTTCCGCCGCAAAACCGATTCAGGTAATACCTCTTATTCAGTCAGGGGCCACTACAGCATTTAAATTTTCAAAAAAAGAAATTGCTATTACCTGTGCCTCCCATAGCGGACAGAAAATTCATCAGAAGACTGTAGAGGGAATTTTGAGGAAATTAAGTCTTGATGATGTAAACCTTCACTGCGGTATCATGACACCCTACAGCGAGGAAGAAAAAAGAAGGCTTAGAGCAGAAAAACAGTCTCCCTCAGTCTTTCACTGCAGCTGTTCGGGCAAACACTCAGCAATGCTGGCTTTAGCTAAATTCAGAGGCCAAAGCACGGATGATTATGAAAAAATAAGCAACCCAATCCAGCAAGAAATTTTGAAAACTATTGCTGAATTTACTGACGAAGATGCATATTCCATACCTATTGGTACAGACGGATGCGGTGCCCCCATATATATTCTGCCAATGAATAAAATTGCACTATCTTATGCAAGACTGGTAGCCCATTCGCAAAATTCCGAAAACCCTTATAATTATTCTTGCAAAACCGTGTTCGATTCCATGACACAATTCCCCGAAATGGTTGCCGGAGACTATGAATTCTGCACGGAGTTGATGCGGGTGACCAAGGGTAAACTCATCGGAAAGGTGGGCTGCGAAGCAGTATATTGCCTTGGAATAAAGGAAGGCAATCTGGGTGTATGCATCAAGATTGCAGACGGAAATGAACGGGCAGTATATCCGGTTGTTATACACGTACTAAGAGAGCTGGGAATCTTAAGCTCAGCTGAATTCAATTCCTTAAAGCATTGGTATAGACAAGCACTAAACAATAATATTGGTGAGCTCATTGGTGAGATTTTACCTGCTTTTAGTATTAAATCACCTTCAGATAACCATTTATCACTAGGAATTAGGTATGACTTAAATAGTTAGAATAAAATTGTTTATTCTACGTTTTAAGTCCATAACCTTCTTCTCTATTATTTGGGCGGTTTTTATAAACTCTTCCTTATCCTTACCTGTGGGATCGTCCAGTCCCCAGTCCTCCCTGTATTTACAGGGCAAAAACGGACAATTGACATTACATCCCATAGTAATCACAACATCGACAGGTGGTATGTCAGACAGTAATTTTGAGGTTTGAGTTTCGTTCATATCCACACCATAGAGTTCATTAATAACTGCAACTGCATCCTGATTAATCTGTGGTTTAGTTTCAGTCCCTGCTGAATAGGCCTCAAAGTGATCCCCTGCAATTAACGTTGATATCGCTTCTGCCATTTGTGACCGACATGAGTTATGAACACAAACAAAAGCTACTTTTATTCTATGATTCATATATTAAATCTCCTTTTAAAGTAATGTTTCGGTAGGCCATTTTTTTAGATATATCAAATGCCTTGATGCTTTGGCATGTGAAATTTGTAAGGTTTCCCCATTATATCGCAAACACCGAGTTTTTCTTCGTATAACAGGTTTATAGTGTGACGTTGAAAATACTCAGTGCCACTCGTCTTTCTTTACAAACTCTACTAATAGGAGTAATATTCATTTATGAAATTACATAAAATCTCCAATATCGTTAACTCCAAAGGATGAAACACATGGGTGAATCAGGTTCGTCCGTCCAATCCGACAGCTAACCTCATAAATTAGAAAAGACAGAATGATGAAAACATGTGTCTTTGCATAGCCATAGTGTTTCTTAATCTCTGTGTTTTTTATTCCATTATATATTTAACGAAACTACTTTGAAATTGGCAGTTAGAGAAAGCTGAGTGGTTACATTGAACTTGAAATATTCATTCTTTAAAAAAAGGCTTACGCTAACCCCTGTCCGGCTTATTGTTATCAGTTATTTATTGGCAACATTTGTTGCCATGATTCTTCTTTCTCTCCCTATTTCGTTAAAAGAAGGAGTCCAATTGTCTTTCGTTGACACAATGTTTACATCAGTCAGTGCAATATCTGTGACAGGTCTTACAGTAGTGAGTACAGTAGATACTTTTAGTGTCTTTGGTGTATTTATGCTCATGATAGTCTTGCAGTTTGGAGCAATAGGCTTAATGACACTTGGAACATTTATTTACGTTATGCTGGGGAGGAATGTAGGCCTAACCCATCGTAAATTGATAATGATTGACCAGAATAGGGGTAATATTAGTGGCATGGTTCAAACAATCAAGTTAGTGTTAGGTTTTGCTGTAGCTCTTGAACTTATCGGAGCAATTATCTTTGGTACATACTTCTACTTGAGTGGATTTCAAAACACATGGTACGAGGCATATTACTTTGGATTATTTCACGCTTTATCTTCATACACTAATGCAGGTTTTGACATCTTTGGTGATTCATTATATCGATTCTCAAAAGACTACTTTGTCCAGACATTAACCATGCTATTGTTAATCCTGGGTGCATTAGGTTTCCCTGTGTTAATTGAACTAAGGACTAAACTCTCAAAGAAATACCCTGATTTTCGCTTCTCTTTATATACAAAACTTACTACATCTACGTTCTTTATTTTAATTGTACTAGGAGCATTAAGTTTCTTCTTATTAGAAAAAGACCTATTTATGGAAAACCTTCCTTGGCATGAAAAGGTATTCCATTCGTTGTTTTTTTCGGTTACTCCACGAAATGGGGGGCTTGCTACATTAGATGTAAATATATTTAGCACACCCACCATCTTTATTACTTCAATACTAATGTTTATTGGGGCTTCTCCATCAAGTGTCGGTGGTGGCATTAGAACCACAACGCTAGCAATAATATTATTAACAATTTTCACATTCGCAAAGGGGCAGTCAGAGGTACGTGTTTTTAAGAAAAGATTGGCCACAGAGGACATCCTAAAAAGTTTCGTTGTATTCACCACAGCCGTAATATTAGTGATTACGGCAATTATCTTATTGGACAGTATTGAAAACTATCCATTTATAGGAATAATATTTGAGGTGTGTTCAGCTTTTGGTACAACTGGCTTATCTATGGGATTAACACCTGAATTATCAACACCAGGAAAATATGTGATTATAGCTATAATGTTTATTGGTAGAATTGGAATTTTAAGTACCCTTTTGTTTATTAGCAGTAAAAACAAACAAGAACATTATCATTTTCCCGAAGAAAAAGTTTTAATTGGTTAAATTATAACCCTTTTCGGTTAGTATCTTCTCAAACTTTTTTTCTGACAGTATTTCATTAGTCAGAAATTCACCCTTGTAAAACAGGCTATACGTAGTAAAGGGAGCAGGCGCTTTTTGTGCTTGCTCCGCTGTTTCAAATTTGTTACGGTTATGATCTCTATATAATTACACTCCTTTAACGATAAATCTCATTTTTCGTTTGGTAAATTGAGGATCCAGTTTTATTAGCCTTCCGACTTAGCTTTTTCTTTAGATCGTTCAGTAGAGAATAAACTACCGGAACAACAAAGAGTGTTAAAAGGGTTGAAGTGATTAAGCCACCAATAACCGCATGCCCCATTGGCGCCCGCATTTCCGCCCCTGCTCCTGTTCCCGTGGCAACAGGAATCATACCGAAGATCATGGCCATAGTTGTCATGAGGATAGGTCTTAACCGTACGGCGCCTGCTTCAATCAAAGCCTCTTTTACACCAAGTCCTTCATTCCTTCTCTGCTTTGTAAAGTCTACAAGCAAAATACCATTTTTAGCAACCAGTCCCATTAGAAGGATAATGCCAATGAGGGATAATATGCTCAGTTCACTGCCAGCGATATACAGTCCAAGAACGGCACCGATAAGCGCCATTGGCAGAGAGAACATAATAGCTATGGGATCTAAGAAACTTTCAAACTGCATAGCCATAACCAGGAACATGAACAATATGCCCATCAAGAGCGCAGTCACAAGACTACCGAAGCCTTCCTGCATAGTCTCGTTCATTCCTCCAACCTTTACAATAACCCCCTGTGGAATATCCAACTCATTTGTCAGTTTGCTCGTATACATGTTTAGAAAGTCCCCAGTAGCTATTCCTTCGACATTTGTGGATAACTCAATCTGCAACAACCTATCATATCTATGAATGGTGGAAAAGGAAGTGGAAAGAACTTTCTTAGTAACATTGGACAGCGGTATCAGTTGATCATCTGAACCACTTACATAAATACCATCCAGATTATCCAAACTCATACGCTGTTCGTCTTTCAAAGATACTCTCACATTGTACCTATCACCCGCCCACTCAAATTTACCCGCATCTATTCCGTCAAATAGCGCCTGTATAGTCGCAGCCGCAAGTAATGTATCAACACCCAGATCAGAAACCTTATCTCTGTCAACTTCTAATTTTGTTTCAGTTTTACCACTTTTAAGATCTAGGGCTACATCTTTGGCATGAGGATCTTGACTCAGTAGCTTTTTCGCTTTCAACCCGAACGTCTGCATTGCCTCCATGTCGTTTCCAAGGATAACAAAGGAGACA
>JADQBO010000462.1 GCA_016278585.1 Desulfosporosinus sp. | reverse complement strand
TAATTTTATCCATAAGATCTTTAACCAGTACCCAATCCTTTTTAAGTTCTTTCATAATAGCATTACCATTATCTCTTAATGGTTGGGGATTCTTGATGTCGACATCCTCAAATCCAGCTTGTGCTAAAGCATCAAGCCATTCATCAAAGGGTAATGGGTTCGTACCCGAACCGAAACAATTTTCCATCTGGTGCCTAACTGTAGTCGGCAATTCTTTTAGTAATGCCATTTCTAGATCAGCAACTCTGCCCTCAGGCTTTAGTACCCGAAAAAATTCTCGGTACACTTTAATTTTGTCTAAAAAAACTGTAATCGATTCGGCAATGACTAAATCAAAGTGATTATCAGTAAAGGGTAATTTATACACATCGGATACCCTGAACTCTACTAAATGAGAAACTCCCTCTTTCTCCGCCCTAAGGCGTGCTTTTTCAATGACATTGGAATTAATATCTATGCCAGTGATCTTGCACCCAACTGTTTTTGCCAAAAAACACGCGGTTAAACCGCTCCCACATCCAGCATCAAGCACATAATCATCTGGCCCTACTTGCATAGCCTTTAAAGTTTGTATGGTAGCAGGAAAACCTCCAGGATGAGAACTCCCTATACCTAACCAAGCTAAGAGTTCAAAGTAGTTCATCTCTTCGACTCGTTTGTTCTTCTCACCTATAACCATTAAATTCCCTCCCTATAGGGTATATGGTATTATATGCTAGGTACATGTTTGCTGTTAGAAAATTATAAGAGGAAAACTAATTTAAGGGCTGTAATACATATCCATAGAAAGATCATGTAAGCAAGAAAACAGTATATAGAATCTTGATCATTATTTCTAATAAGATCAGAACAAGCGATCAATCCTAAGATTGATAAGGTCAAATCAAAGACAATGGACATTGTGTAATTAGATAAAGAATCACCTCTGATAAAAGCAAGCATTAGGTCGAGGGCTGATAGAATACAAACTGTAGTTAGAAACGTAATTACGTGTGTAGTCCATTTGGACCGTGTTTCGAACTCCACATTCTCATTTAAATTAGACAATCTCATTTTTAAAATTGACATCTTGCCATTCCTCTCTCGTCTTGTAATAATCTACTCATTCACTATAACATTGCTAAAAGACAAATTTTTGTCGCTAGCTTATAGATATATTCAATTAGTAAAAAACCTATCGAACATATTCTAAACGACAAAGAAACCACCGCCCCAATCAGGCGGTGGTTGTGTTCGCTATTTTGTCCTGTTCTAAGTGATTTTATTGTTTAGGTTTTCTAGCCTCAATGGTGCAATCAATGACTTCTGATTTGACATCAATGACTTCAGATTTGACATCGATAACTTCTCCAAAGGTATACATTTTCGGCTTCATATGGTATTTAGGGGATCTCTTTTTAGGAAAGTAATGTCGGTAAATTCCAAATAAGCTGAGCATTACCGCTCCAACTAAAACAATCCCAAAGGAAAAGATTATTGTAGTGATAGCAATAAATAGGATCGCAAGGGTCCATAGAACTTTATATAATTTTGGCATGCTAAAACCTCCTTAACCCTTACCCTATTATAACACGAGTTACTAGAGTTTAGAAACTTTATCGACTATTTCTACTAACTCTCCGTCCTCAAAATTAATATAATACCTAGCTTGACGTGTACAATCCTGCACACCACATGTACCGCTTCAAACACTTTCCAACATACTACGTTCAATACTATACGTTTGAGCACAGATTCTACATATTTGGCTCCAAGCTTTCGTACCATCAGCGTGCTTAGGATTAGCGTTATTAAATATTATTCCATTGTATTGATACATTATAACTAAACCTCTTTCTGTCGTTTAATTAAGATAAGATAGTTGATAGATTATCTCATGGCCCTTTCCGTATAATAAGTAATGGCTATTGCACCTGGCCCAACATGTAATCCGATGACTGGCCCAATATCCATTATATCAATATTTACGTTTAATTTGTCTTGGATTAAGTTTGCCAGAACTTTGGCTTCGTTCAAACAATTAATATGTAGAACAACAATTTCTCCTAAACCATACAGGCTAATGTCCTGCAACATTTTATCGACCATAGCCATAACCGCGTTGTTTTTAGTTCTAACTTTCATCAAAATAGTTGTTTTACCGTCTTCTACAGTCAAAATTGGTATGATTTTAAACAGGTTTCCGATTAAGGCACTGGCACCGCCGATTCTACCGCCCTTTTTCAAGTATTCAAGATTCTCAGGAATAAAGAGGAAACGGCTTCGTTTAATGTTCTCTAACGCTGCTCCTTTAACTTCCTCCAATGTCTTTCCTGCTTTTGCAGCTCTTGCTGCCAGAAGTACAGCAAAACCAAGCTGCATACAATTCGACCTTGAGTCAACGATTTCGATCTGTGCATTTTCATACTTCTCTAAAACCATATCTTTGGCAAGTTGACCGGTTGATAAAGTCCCGCTCATATCTGAAGACAAGAAAATACAGCATAGACTATCGCCCATTTCAATGGCACTTTTCATTTCCTCATACATTTCCCCAATTGATGGTTGTGAGGATGTTGGAATTCCTTTTGCAGCCATCATTGGGTAAAACGTCTCGTTATCTATATCAGTTTCCCTCATGCTGTCATTTCCAAAGGATAGATTTAAAGATACCATTCTAATGCTTAGCTCGTTTCTAATACTCTCAGGTAAGTAGCTTGTACTATCCGTCAAAATCTGTACTCCCATCTATTAAGCTCTCTTTCATTACATGCCAATCATTGGAAAATTTATAGGCATGTATTATATTTTACCCTTATTATAACCTTTATTAACCCAGAGGTATATTTCTTATTCACAAAATTTATTTATAAACTTCAGAGAGAATGTCAATGTCGACTTGGTTGAGTGATACAGGCTCCGGAGGGTTTACTCGGACAATGATAAAGGTTCCCTCAATGTCCCCTCGCTTGGAAGGTTTTTGCCCAAGAGGATAGTTGCCATTATAAATTATTGAGCAATCAGGATGCACACTCTCAACTATTTCAAGGTAACCACCGATGGTTAATTCGAAAGCTTTGAGATTATTGGGCATTTCTCGAAGATCAGGAGCTTTTCCAGGCTCCACTACTAGAACCGTTATCCATTTAACCATGTTACCTCTCCTTATGAATATTTGTTTTTAATTAATTAATTCGTTCAATTTTAAATCAAGTTACTAAATAAGTAAAGAAAAAGCCCCGTACGATGCGGTTATTTTTCCGCCGACGGGGCTTTCTAATTCATCTAATAAACTTAAAGGAATATCTAATCTAGTTGCTTAGAACAACTAATATTTAGACGGTCTCTTCTGTTTCTTGATTCTCTGCTTCTTCATCTGATACCAATGCATTTTCGATGAGCGTACTGAGATGATGCATTTTCATACCCAGCTTATAGTACTTATTCATGTCGTTAAACTGGTCGATACAGTTATGGCAAGGAATACAGCCTACTTTTGCACCAGTAGCCACTAGTTGATCGACTTTAGGTTTTGCTTTAATCATACGCTGCCCTCTGGTTGCAGCAACTGCTAAAGCTCCCCCTCCAGCTCCACAACAAATGTTATACTTTCCTTCTGGATTCATCTCGCGATAATCAGCCACGACGTGCTTAATAACGTAGCGTTGTGGCTCATAGACTCCTTCTTTACGAACTGTATTACAAGGATCATGAAGGGTCACTGGGTCAGGATTTTTTGACTTATCGAGTTTTAATTTGCCGTCTTTGATCCATTCTGCATACTTCTCAACAATGTGGCGTACAGGGATAGGTTTTCCTTTCCAGAAAGTACGTCCAAACATACGAGTTGATCGGAAGGCATGGCCACATTCTGTGACGACAATCTCTTTAGCATTTAATCTCTCAGCTTCTTCAAAGAGCGGGCGTGTGATTTCCTGAAATTGATCATTTTTTCCAGTAAACAAACAAATATTGGTGGCATCCCAACGCTTGCTGCTAATAGTATAATTAGCTTTGGCTGCATAAAAGACGTGCAATATAGTCTGGAGTTCATGGGGATAATGTTTAACCTCTCTGGCATTGAAACCAAAGATGAAATCTGCATCAGGTTTGTCTAAAGGTATCTTATAAGTAGGATCGTTCAGCTCTTCCTGAAGTTCCTCTTCCAGCCATTCTAGAGTCTCATCAAAATCGAGTTGCTCTACAGCCATCTGGTTACCCGTACGTATATGGTCATCGGCAATAATTTGTAAATGACCAGGAGGAGTAGGAGTTTTTCCTCGGAACAATCTCGTAAGGGCAGCGATGTTAACACCCATTGGACATTCTACTGTACAGCGTTCACACATATTACAATTCCAGACAAAAGGATCATTTTCAACTTCTTCTCGCATTCCAAGGGCTACTTTGCGAATGAATTTACGCGGATCCTGATCCTCTACTAAATCACTATACTTACACCCAGCTGTACACATACCACAAGAAAGGCAATTGGAAAAATCAT
>JADQBO010000314.1 GCA_016278585.1 Desulfosporosinus sp. | reverse complement strand
TATTCGCCGAACCAGGGACTTCGAAGCACGGGGCTTAAAAAAGGAAATTCTGACGGTTGATAATCATTGTGATGGCGTATACATGTATATCCAAGCATTAAAAGAGGACCCTACCCGAGCCGAAAGAATTAAGGATCTGATTGGCTTTAATGGGGGAAACCGTTCGGGTATTGCCTTTGGAGAAGTTGACCCACTGGGTTACGTACATCCTGACCAGTTTACCCAGCATATTTCGTTTGGAAACGTTCGTGAACGTAAACTATCAGAGATCTGGACAGACGTGTCCCATCCTATCCTGGCTGGGCTCAAAGACCGCAAGGCCTTGCTCAAGGGACGATGCGCAGCTTGTCAATTCTTAGGGATGTGTAACGGTAATTTTCGGACACGAGCGGAAGCGGTCACCGGAGACTTTTGGGAGTCTGATCCAGCCTGCTATTTGACAGATGAAGAGATCAGTTTGAAGTAGACACTTAGGAGGTGCTAACGATGGAACTGAAAAGGCGACCACGCCGTTTACGGGCTAATGAAACAATCCGCAGCATGGTGAGGGAAAACCATATTAGAGTTGAGAATATGATTTACCCCATGTTTGTAATGTCGGGAGAAAAGAAAAAGGTGGAGATTTCCTCCATGCCCGGAGTTTATAATTATTCACTCGATGAATTCAGCTTAGCTCTTCGGGAGGTTGTGGACCTGGGAGTCCCGGCAGTTTTGTTATTTGGAATTCCTGAAAGCAAGGATAGTGTGGGGTCAGGAGCCTACCATGAGCACGGGATCGTACAGCAAGCCGTACGTTTAGCTAAACAGCATTATCCACACCTTTACGTCATCACAGATGTTTGCCTGTGTGAATATACGGATCACGGACATTGTGGATTGATAGAAAATGGACAGGTTATGAATGATCCGACCCTTGATTTGCTAGCCAATACAGCCCTTTCTCAGGCTCGTGCGGGTGCAGATATGGTTGCTCCATCAGATATGATGGATGGGCGAGTTGCTGCCATTAGAGAAGCGTTAGATAAGGAAGGATTTGCACATATTCCTATTATGGCATATTCGGCTAAATTCGCTTCTGGATTTTATGGACCTTTCCGAGATGCGGCAGGGTCAACCCCTCAGTTTGGAGATCGTAGAACCTATCAGATGGATTCCGCGAATGGCAACGAAGCCATGCTGGAAACGGATTTAGACGTAGAAGAGGGCGCCGACGTGATTATCGTCAAACCTGCTTTGTCCTATGGAGATATTATTTATCGTACTAAAGAGAAATATGGTATTCCACTGGCGGCCTACAATGTCAGCGGAGAATACGCGATGGTTAAAGCAGCCGCAGCCAACGGATGGATTGACGAGAAACGCATTGTCTTGGAGGCCCTTCTGAGTATGAAACGGGCAGGGGCGGATTTGCTCATCACGTATCATGCCTTAGACGTGGCACGCTGGCTTAGGGAGGAGCGTTAAAACATGATCGTTTCTTGGAACACCACGAATGATTGTAATATGTTCTGTGATCATTGCTACCGTGATGCAGGGTGTAAAGCCGAAGACGAACTCAGCACAGCTCAAGCCAAAACTTTATTGGAACAAATCTCCAAAGCCGGTTTTAAAATTATGATTTTTAGCGGAGGAGAGCCTCTGTTAAGATCAGATATCGTTGAGCTAGTAGCTTATGCAACGTCACTTGGGCTGCGCCCAGTTTTTGGAACCAACGGAACCCTTATCACTCTAGAGTTAGCGCGGCAGCTCAAAGAAGCTGGTGCCATGGGAATGGGAATATCCTTAGACTCTCTCGACAAGGCTAAACATGATGAATTCCGAAAATTCCCAGGTGCGTGGGACGGAGCGGTTCAGGGGATGAAAAATTGCCGTGAAGCAGGACTAGCGTTTCAAATTCACACCACGGTGATGGATTGGAATGCCCACGAAGTAGAAGCCATCACGGATTTTGCTGTAGAAATTGGTGCTGTCGCTCACCATTTCTTCTTCCTAGTACCGACAGGACGGGCAGTGTCAATTGAGGAAGAGTCCCTTAGGGCTGAAGCCTATGAAGACATCCTAACGCGAATTATGAAAAAACAACAAACCGTGGATATTGAATTAAAGCCAACCTGTGCCCCTCAGTTTATGCGAATCGCTAAACAAATGGGGATCAATATGCGCTTTAGCCGCGGTTGTTTAGCGGGTACCTCTTATTGCATTATCGGACCAAAAGGCCAAGTCCAACCCTGTGCTTACTTAAATATTCCGCTTGGGGATGTTCGTGAGACTCCCTTTGATGAAATTTGGCATAAGCATGAAGTGTTAGAGACCCTACGTACCCTTGATTATAAAGATGGTTGCGGATCCTGTGAGTATAAACGTGCTTGTGGTGGTTGCCGGGCTCGCGCTGCCTATTACAATGAAGGGGATTACATGGCAGAGGAGCCGTGGTGCTTATATCACGGAAGGAAAGGGGTTTAGTATGGATGCTATTGATCGAGCCTTACTGAATGCCATCCAAAATAATTTTCCGATTACCGTTCATCCTTATCAGATCTTAGGGGAAGCAGTAGGTATAACCGAGGAAGACGCTTTTAAACGGATTCAACATCTACGGCAAGAAGGAATCATTCGACGTCTAGGAGGAGTCTTTGATTCTCGTCGTTTAGGGTACTTCAGCACCTTGTGTGCAGGCAAGATTCCGGAAGAGAAAATCCCCATCTTGGCTAAACAGCTAGAGGGAATTCCTGGAGTGACACATAATTATATACGTGATCACACCTATAATATTTGGTTTACCCTGATAGCCCGATCGCAAGCTGTGGCAGAACGTATCCTGCAAAACCTCCGTGAAGTGTCTGGATTAACAGACATCTTTACCCTTCCGGCGTCTCGTGTCTTTAAAATTAATGTCAATTTTGATTTTGATCTATCGATTGAGGACGTGGACCCAGAAGATGCCCTGAATGCATCTGTAAAGGATGTTTTGCGAGGTGCCCAGAAGGAAGAGGTTTCTCCTTATGAATTAACCAATGATGAAATTATTCTTATCCGAGTTATTCAGGGTAATCTACCCGATTCCCTAACCCCCTTTACAGAGCTGGCCGAAAGTATTCAATGGCCCACTGACAAGGTAATCTCAGTTGCTAACCGTTTACTTGAGGGGAAAATACTACGCCGTTTCGGTGCAGTTCTTCGTCATCAAAAAGCAGGTTTTGTATCCAATGCCATGGGAGTTTGGCAGGTTGATACAGAACAGGCGGATAAGGTCGGGCAAATCATGGCACGCTTTAAGGAAGTTAGCCATTGTTACCAGCGACCAACACTTCCTGATTGGCCTTATAACCTTTTTACGATGATCCATGGCCGCTCTGCGGAGGATTGTGAACACATCATGAAGAGAATTTCTCGGGCAACGGGGATAAAGACTTATTCTATGCTCTTTAGTGTTGCTGAATTAAAAAAGAGTAGTATGCAATATTTCTTGGAAGAAGAGTCCAACTAGAAAGGGGACATAATTCTTGAGTTTTGTAGATGAAAAAAGCCGCCAAGCATTTGCCAGGGCCCAGATGGTTATTCCTGGAGGGGTAAATTCACCGGTTAGAGCCTTCAAATCTGTAGGACGGGACCCGGTCTTTATAGATCGAGGCGAAGGGGCCTATATCTGGGATATTGATGGTAACCGATATCTTGACTTCGTTGGTTCCTGGGGTCCCCTGATTGTAGGACATGCTCATCCGGACGTAGTTGCAGCGATTAAACGGGTAGCTGAACGGGGCACAAGTTACGGTGCACCTACCGAAGTCGAAACCGTATTAGCCGAAGAAGTCCTAAAAGCGTATCCTTCTATGGAGATGATACGCATGGTCAATTCCGGTACTGAAGCCACAATGAGTGCCTTGCGCTTAGCACGAGGAGTTACAGGCAGATCCAAAATCGTTAAATTTGAGGGTTGTTATCACGGGCATGCTGACCAACTTCTAATCAAGGCCGGAAGCGGAGCTCTTACCTTAGGCGTTCCAACCTCTCCAGGAGTTCCGGCCCAAACAGCCGCCGCCACAATCTCTGCTCAGTTTAATGACCTAGAAGGGTTGAAAGAAATCTTTCAGCGTGAAGGGGAAGAGATTGCCTGTATCATCCTTGAACCAGTTGCAGGAAACATGGGTGTGGTCTTACCTGAAGAAGGGTTTCTACAAGGGGTTCGACGTTTAACAGAAGAGTACGGGGCATTACTGATCTTTGATGAAGTAATGACTGGTTTTAGAGTAAGCTATGGAGGAGCACAGTCTTATTTTGGAATTGATCCTGATTTAACCTGCCTAGGCAAAGTGATCGGTGGGGGACTTCCGGTGGGTGCTTACGGCGGAAAACGTCGCTTTATGGAACAAATATCCCCTAGTGGCCCGATTTATCAAGCGGGTACTCTTTCTGGTAATCCCTTGGCGATGAACGCGGGGTTGGCGACGTTAAAAGTGTTGCAACAACCAGGAACCTATCAGGAATTACAAGCTAAGACGACCC
>JADQBO010000476.1 GCA_016278585.1 Desulfosporosinus sp. | reverse complement strand
TAGGAAAACGTATAAAGAATGTTGTTCCACAAGGATTGGAATCGATGTGAATCTTTGCGTTATGAGATTCTGAAATTTTGTAACAGGTTGCTAGTCCCAAACCAGTCCCACTATCTTTCGTCGTGAAGAAGGGTGTTCCTACCTTAATAATATTTTCTGAGGGAATGCCACATCCCTCATCTGTAATTTCAAGCACTACTAAACCATCCTGTGAATAAGACTTAACTGTCAGACAACCATTTTCTTTCATTGCTTCAAGACCGTTGCGTACTAAATTGAGAACCAGCTGAGAGATTTGTTTATCATTGAGCCTAAGGTTGGGAATCTCCCCTGTTATGAGACGAATTTGTTTGCTTTGGGTAAACGTATCTGCTTCTAATAACGGATACAAATTATTGAGGACATCATTAAGGTTTTGGAGCTTTAAATTAGATTGTTTTGTCTGAGCCAAGGAGAGAAACTCGGTAATAATCGAGTTTGCACAGTCGAGTTCCGATATCATCAGTTCGAAGGTAGGTTTCCGAACTGCACAATCAGGTTTTTCGCCCAATAGTTGGAGATAACCACGCACTGTAGTCATGGGATTTCGAATCTCATGACCGATTCCGGCAGCCAATTGTCCCACAAGGTTGAGACGGTCAAGTCTAGCCATTTCATCCTGTGCAATTTTTCGCTCAGTAACATCCCTATAATATACGGTCAATCCAAACGGGGAGGGATACACGGTGACTTGATACCATATATCTTTCTGTAAAAAGCTCAAGTATTCAAACGTCATAGCTTCGTTATCCTTCTGGGCCTTTTGATAATTTACTTCGAGCAAAGTCCCTTTAAAATGCGGTATAGATTTCCATATAACTTTACCTAGAAGCTCTTCACGCGTCTTTAACAGTAAATCCTCTGCCTTTTTATTAACAAAGGTAAAACGCCATTGGTTATCTAGAGCATAGAAACCATCTGGCATATGATTGACAATATCCGTGATTAGCTGGTTACTCTGAGAAAGTTCAGCCTCTAAAAATAAGTATTTCGAAAGTTGTTCCACCTTTTCAGTTTGCATTCGTTTTATTTCAGTAACATCATTGTAAGCTAGTAAAATGCATTCTTGATCATCTATGGTTATCATATCTGCAGAAAGTATTGCTGTACCTATCGAACCGTGTTTTGTAACAAGTGAACATTCGACGTTTTGTACTGAGCCGTGTAATCCAATAGTTTCTAAGATTTGTTTAAATTCGCTCTCAGGTGTACCCATTTCTATGGGTGTTTTACCAATAACATCTTCGCGAGTATAACTTCTCTCTTCAAGGAAACGATCGTTGACATCGACATATTTATAGTCGGATTGCTTAATAATCGCCATCATATGAGGACCTAACTTAAACGCTTTTGCAAATCTGTCAGTTGCAACCCTGCACTTTTCTTGTTGTCGATTCTGATCAGTTACATCGTTAATAATGGCCATGCACGCGTATTCGCCTTTTGACTTCTGGAAACGAGCCAAGTGAGCGACCAATTGTCTTCCGTTCTCTGTAGTAATTTCTTTGTGTAATTGGTTCGCCGTATTTAACCACGATTTATTGGGGTCCAGTAATTGAGTCGGGTTTTCCGTATTAAGGTTTGTATATTGTTTTGAATTCTTACTGCAGAGAATTGGTCCATGATCGTCAAAAATTATTAAATTTACTGCACTGTTGTCTAATATAGTATTCAAGATCGCCGATTTACCAAGAAAATTATTTGTCCAGAAATAGAAGTTAAATATTATGGTCGTCGCCAGTGGAGTGATGATTAAAAAAGGAGCGGCGACAACTTTAAGAATCGCTATTGGATCGCCCATCCGTAGGGTGTAAAAAACAACTAATAAGAACAGAATACATGCCATGACAATCCCGATCATAAACCAAAACAATAGTTTCTTTCCGTTTTGGTTACTGCGCCTTAAATGTTTACCTAAGATAATTCCAAAACAAGCAAAAGTGATAATGTTCGTTATTCCGGCCATTGAACCAGTTCCACCCGCACAATAGCGATAGAGAGAACTTATTAAAGCGGCTATTACAGCGGTTACTGGACCACCTATAAAGCCTGCCATAGTCATGGTAATTAATCGAAAATCATAAAAGCGACCTTCGACGACTATGTGACCAATCATTACAAATATAGTTATGAGACCGAAAATAACACCTAACACGTATGGGGAGTATTTTTTATTTAGAGACAAGTCTACCAAAATGACGGCGCAGCTAAGAAATAGCACATTAATAATATTTGTTAAGAGGTCATAGTACAATTTATTTACCTTCTTTCTGCAATAATTGACATCACAGTTTTAATTGTACCTCCAAGGCTGAAAGGATTTTGTCGGAAATACTATGTCGATTAACGTATTTATTTAGCTATAAAACTTACATTCTTTGATATGTCAAGGATGCGAGGAGAGACATATGACTGACGCATCAGTAGTACTGGAGTAAATTTTCAAGCTATTGGTTACGGATGTATGGCGTTCAAAGAAATAAAAATTAATGTTGCATATGTTTTTAGAGTGGTGCAATAATCTATGGGGTAAGAATGTCCTTAATGTACAAACATTTGGACCAAAAACTGCTTAATGATCCTGGTTCTTAGAAACGAGTAATTAAACGAAAAACAAGGATAATGCGCTCGGTACCTTTCCTTAGATACCGCTTATTGTAATTACGACATCCTACTCATATAAGTTGGTGTCAGGCACTGGGTTCGTATTAAGGATGAAATATTCAATCCAGAAAGGTTAGAGTAATTATGAAGATAAAAAGGGTTTCTATAATTGGCTTAGGGGCCTTGGGAATTCTATTTGGCCATCATTTGAATAAGAAGATGCCCCAAGGAGATTTAAGGATTATTGCTGACGAAGAAAGAATTCGTAAATATCAAACTGACTTTGTCTATTGCAATGGTGAGTGCTACGATTTCAATTATCTTGAACCGGAAGACCTGGGAGAACCGGCCGATCTAATTATTTTTGCCGTTAAATATCATGGCCTGAGGGAGGCTATCCAAGCTGTTAAGAATCAGGTAGGAGAACATACCATCATCTTATCTGCACTTAATGGGATTACCAGCGAAACAATTATCGGACAGACGTATGGTATGGACAAAATACTCTATTGTATAGCTCAGGGAATGGATGCCGTTAAAGTGGGGAATCAATTAACCTACGATCATATGGGGATGCTTGTCTTTGGAGAAGGGGAACCAGGATTTATTTCTCAGCGTGTCGAAGAGGTTTCTCATTTTTTTGAAAGCATGGAAGTCCCCTATGAAGCTGTAACGGATATGAACAGGCGGATTTGGGGTAAATTCATGCTCAACGTAGGTGTGAACCAAACCGTGGCCGTTACTGAGAGTAACTATGGTGAAATTCAAAAAGAAGGTCTGGCAAGAGACATTATGATTGCGGCAATGAGAGAGGTAACCCTTCTTTCCGAAAAAGAAGGAATTAACTTGAACGAGGCGGATTTAACCTATTGGCTCAATGTATTAGATAATTTAAGTCCTGAGGGGAAACCTTCCATGCGTCAAGATCTGGAAGCTAAACGCTTCAGCGAGGTGGAATTATTTTCAGGTGCGGTTTTAGAGTTAGGAAGGAAATATAAAGTTCAAACCCCTGTAAACCAAGAGCTATACCTGAGGATTAAAGAAATAGAAGATGGGTTCTAATTTATAATTATTATAAGAAATGCCTAAAATAGTTAAACAATAGTTGCCATAGAAAACCATAAATACAATCTACGCTAGAATTGGCTATGAAAATGGCCAGGTAATTGGATACGACAGTAGAAGAATTGTTTATATTAGAGTAGCTTCCAGTTATTCTTAATTTGCACTAGTTTACCCTACCGATTAAACGTCCGCAAATTCAATTTAATCCCTAAGCGGAATTGAGACTCCTTAAGTATGTATTGTTCGTACAGGGGGGATGCAAATTACTTCCTTACGGCAATTCTACGGATACTCTGCGCTTTGACCGACAACCCGCAGGTTAGTATACGTGAGGTGATTGACACACCCCAAAAAAGTGATGACGTTATTTCCATATGTGATAAGCTTTTTACCTCCCTGCAATATGCCGAGAGAAACGCGCAAGGCATGCTTGATCAGCTCCAACAAATGAAAAGGCAATTTAAAATAAACCCTCCACATAACACCAGACTTTATTCTGGTGTTATACTTTTTCTGGAAAGAAAAGGGGGAATTATCTCGTGGAAACAACAATCAAGGTAAATCATTTGAGTAAGTCCTATGCTGATGTCAAAGCAGTCGCAGATTTATTAAAACAATTTAGACTTTCGGACAAATTAAAAAGCCTGGTAAGCGAACTGTCAGGAGGGCAAAAGCAGCGGATCTATTGCCCTTGACACAGGACATTAAACTTTTGAAAGCAGTTTCGCTTGGTTTCCCTATCGATAGTGTTTTGCTTCCGGTCGTTGTGATGATTGTACTAGCAGTAATCTGCCAC
>JADQBO010000449.1 GCA_016278585.1 Desulfosporosinus sp. | reverse complement strand
CCGCAAGGGATGTGCAAGTTAGTCGGAATAATTCTCCGGTCAGAATAAGGTTCGTAGAACGACGCAATACAAATTAATAATTTCTTCGAAAGGCTGACTTTCGCTTAACGTGACTAAGGCTTGAAAGGGTGTTTTTGTTGCAGTTTAGTGAAAACCTAAAATTATTAAGAGAGAGACATAATCTTTCTAAGATCCAGCTGGCGAAAATAATTGGTATGACTGATCGTGCTCTATATAACTACGAAGCTAATGTCCGGATCCCTAAGCTCGATGTTGTTACCAAAATGGCAAAGGTATTTGGCGTGACAGTGGACGAACTCGTTAGTAATCAGGAACAGATATCGTCTACTCATGCTGCTAGAGAGACGTTTTTACAGACCGCTAAGAAGCCTTATGGAAGTCGAGACAAAAAAGAAGCAGAAGCACTGTTAGTACGTGCTTCCGCCTTATTTTCCGGTGGCGATCTAGACGAGGAGTCCAAAGACAAATTCTTTCGAGCCCTAACTAATGCTTTTCTTACTGCTAAGAAGGAAGCGCGCAACACGTATGAGGTAAAACAAAAGAAGTAAGCTAAAAGGTTTGAACAATGAGGTTATTCCTTCTCTGGTGGTTAAATGCCTTTTTAGATACCCAATACTTCCCACCTGACTGTAAGCTTTTCCCATGTTAGACTTACAGTAGAGGTGGAAATATGTTTATTAACCCAATGCTTTTACACAAAGTGGATAGCCCTTTTGATGATGATGAATGGCTTAGTGAGTTAAAATTAGACGGTGTCCGTTTTATCTATTCCACTATGAATGGATCAAACTTTTATACTCGACATGAGAACGAAGTAACTGAACGCTTTCCCGAACTTATTACTTCCCAGATCCCCAAGGGTTCGATCCTGGACGGTGAAATCGTTATTTCAGATGAAAATGGTAAGCCAAATTTTGAGGAATTAATGAGTCGGTTTCAAGTTAGTAATCCGAAGCGAATACCTTCTATATCAAGAATTAAGCCAGTGACGTTCTGTGTGTTCGATGTTGTTTATTATAAGGGCAGAAAAATAAGTCACCTACCCCTTTTAGATCGAAAGGAAATTCTCAATGAAGTACAGCACGAGGATTTCCCCTTGATAACGAAAGTTCACTCCATTGCGGATAATGGTAAAGCACTGTTTGATTTAGTTAAAGAGCAAAACCTTGAGGGAATTGTCCTTAAGAAGAAAAATTCTAAGTATGAAATTGGAAAACGATCTCACAACTGGGTGAAGGTCATTAATTATAAGTATGCGACAGTAGACATTACTGGTTTTAGAAAATCAGAGTTTGGTTGGCTACTCCAGTTCCCTAACGGAAAACCAGCTGGCATTATGGAGCTTGGTGTTCCTGCTGAAGCCCGAATGGCAGTTTACGGTTTATCTAAAATGGTAGCATGTAAGGAAGTAAATGATTTCGTGGTCTTTCCTGAACCACTAAAGTGCAAGGTTAAATATCGAGAATTGACCAAGGCCGGATATTTAAGGTTACCTTCATTTATTGAGTTTGCTAGTTAAGTAACATGGCTAAAAGGGCCCCGGCATTAAGTGCTAGGGCCCTTCCTATATTTTCTTTAGTTTCCTTACTAAACAACTTATAAAACATAGCAACTGTTACTTTTTTAATTCTCTTAGTTTCTAGCTCATCTAATACATATTCTCCATTCAAAACCCTAATAACTTCCTATGTCATTCAATAGATCCACTAATGTAATTTCTTAGCTCCGCTGTTTGCATAAAATAGATCCTCATGTGCATCGACAGCAACCACTCGACTTGGCTCCAGAGCAAGAGACTTGACATGGGGATGTTGGATGCTACCCTAGCTCAAAGGGATGGGACTTACACCTCAAAGGCTGACATTAAATATGGCTCATCCCTCGACCCATTGAAGCATCCGACATGGGGTCCCATGTCAAGTCTCGACCCCAAGTGCGATCATGAACTAACAAGCCAATTAACATGAAGCACCATCACTGCTGCATAAGCAATCAGAACAACCCCCAACGAATATGTAACAAATTTGAGCGATCTATTCCGTATCTTCTAAAATATAAAACCTAGAATAACTGGTAGCATCAACTTGAAAGCCATAAATACAATTGGACTTTTTCCAATTAGCCATTCCATGACCGGATTCACTTCTTCGATGGCACCTAGTCCTAACCCCCAAAGTGTTAATGTACCATCGAGTAGACTTACTATTATGAATGCCATAGATCCGAAGATGATTACATTATCTCTTGAGTTAAACCTACTACTCTCCATCTTCAGAAGAGCTTTCCCTGCGCTTGGTTTTTCGCGTGTAGTCTTTCTTTGATTTATGGGGGCGTGTGCCAGTATTAAAGAGAGACCGTGTTCTTGGCTTACGAATCTTTGATTTCTTTTTCATACATATTTCTCTCCAAGTTAAAAACTATGTTAGTAACTACAAAACGTTCAATCCTTGTGGAATTTAGGACAAAAAATTGTCCTATACTCGGCGAGTTCATTATGTAGTCGTACCTTTTTTTAAAGCTACCATTAATAACATAGGATACAGCTAACGATGCGCTTCCAATTTGCTCCTTCTTATATTTCACAAACTCTTCGTCATTCTGAGCAAGCCATATTCTATAAGAGTCTTGTAGATTATTACAAACTCAACCCACGCAGAAATTCACTTAACTTAACCAGTTCCTCCTTAGTAAGCGTTACCCCCTTGCCCATCTTAGTATGATCCGGCGACCATTCCCGAATATCATACTTCGGCTCTTTATCGTTCCAACTGACAAGGTTAAGTTCTTTGGCCCAACCTTTTGTTGATTCCGATAATACACCGATTGTTTCCTTAATCTCGAATTTGATATCAGCCATTAATACAGTCCTCCAAACGTACTCTTTTATAAGTTACTTGGTTATACCGCTTGTTCCAGTAATTGTCCATTCTCTTTTAATCATGCCTTATCCTTCTTCAATCTTTCATAGTATTCGGCGGAACTTGTCGCTTCGCCTAGGGTCCAGGTACCGTGGTGGAACGACACGTTCTACCTAGTATTTATTATTCTTCGGTACCTCAATAGAAGCTTTCAATATATTTTTTCATGGGTGCATCAAAAATATCGCAATCCGTTTCGATGTCTATGGATTCTTTACTACCTGGAAAAGAACCCCCGTAATGTATGGCAGATTTTATAATGAATTCCTCATTCTTCTTTGATATTAGAAATCCTACACAATCTGCTTCTCCAATTAAATTAAAATCAGAATCCTCATCAATCTCAACTTCATTGCCATCTGCACAAGCAATGTCACCCTGACCGACATTAACATCGCTAAACATGAAGAAGAGAGCTTTTCCTTGATTCAACAAATTTAAGAGTTCGTTTTTATCCTCAAAGTCATCTACAAATTCAGGAGCATCACCTGATTTCTCAATAATTGCTACAGCATAGTCAGTATTAACAACTTCGGGGGCAAACTTAATATAATCGTCAACAAATTTATTAAAATTGAACTTCTCAATTGGCACACGAATTTCTTTCATCTCAAATTATTTCTCCTTTACTCACACAGCGTTATTGTTGTTCTGATGAATCAAATAAATCACGAGCAGTTATATCCTCGTAATAAATAGTACGGTTCCCAGCTTGTGTATAGTTTTTCTGTGTTTCTAACAGAGACTCCCCGTCATAGGTTTATCCAAGACCCCATAGTCTTCCATTGTTAGCATACCTGGGCATCGGGGCTATTTTGACTATGTTAGTATCTTTGATAACTAGAATAACATTGCTAGTGGACAAATAATTGTTAGATGTGTAAAGGGTCAAAATTTTAACTTATCCTAGTTTCTGTTGTTTCATATCCATTATGTACTCAACTTCAGAAATCAATTGTGCCATCTTTGACCAGAAGAATACCAAGAAACCAAAAGCTGAAATCAATAAACTTGCTTAATCAATAACAAAAGCCCTAGGTCAATCCCGAGGACTTTTGTTACACCCTTCTCAATCTTTTTCGTGTACCGATTCAATCATTTTAGCTCCGAGAGCTGCCCAAATTAGCGCCCCTCCACTATCTATAGGTCTTACAGACTCATAAACCTTCGTGATCCATAAATAAGGACAGCATGGAAACAGATTCGCCTGGTGCCCATTCAGGAGGGCATATTCCTATACCGACCAATTGAATTTAATTAGACATGAAGATACTAATCAGATAAATTGAACAAATTATTGGATCGACTCTAAATCTCGCCATTTCCAGCTCAGTTCTCTTAACGATTTTTGTTACGTTGTTCATAATCAGCATCAATCTTCGCTTTCCAACTAGCAGCTACCGGTCTGTTTGCCCGAATTTCGCTGACGACATGGTTGACAGCTTCGTAATTCAGCCTCGTACCCTCACCATCCGCGTGATAGTTCGCAGCTCGGTCAGCACTGATCCCAACCTTGGCAGCCGTAGCTATGGCGTCGATATTGGCTCCCAAAAAAATGAATTCCCAGTCGAACTTCTCTTTCTGCC
>JADQBO010000426.1 GCA_016278585.1 Desulfosporosinus sp. | reverse complement strand
GGTATTAGAAAAGATTGGCGGCCAACCCGGGGCAACAGTGGCTCCGGCCTTTGACTCTCCGATTCGTCCACCCGTTATGTGCCCTGGTTGTCCACACCGCGGAATATTTTATACCTTAAAACAACTTAAACTTATTGTTTCGGGTGATATTGGCTGTTACACTCTGGGAGCCATGGCTCCACTGGAAGCCATGGATACTACTATCTGCATGGGAGCCTCAATATCCGCTGGCTTGGGTATGATTAAGGCCCATCCAGAAATGGCCGAAAATATGGTTGCCGTAATTGGTGATTCAACCTTTTTACATTCGGGGATTACTGGTCTTATGGATGTCGTTTATAATGCTGGAAATCTAACGACGTTGATCCTAGATAACTCTATTACAGCCATGACAGGGCACCAGGAAAACCCATCAACAGGCAAGACTCTCATGGGTCAGGCAGCTCCTCAGGTCGACTTTGTTACCTTGTGCAAGGCCTTAGGAGTTAACCGAATTACAGAGGTCGATCCCTTTGACCTAAAAACAGTTAAAGACGTCATTAAGACTGAGGTAGCGGTTCCGGAGCCATCCGTAATTATTGCCCGGCGTCCTTGTGCTCTTATTATCAAAAACACCGAAAAACCCCTTCAAGTTCAAGACTGCAACGGCTGTAAAATGTGCTCAAAACTTGGTTGTCCAGCACTCTCCTTTGATGAAACAAACAAAACTGCCCAAGTAGACCAAGCCTTATGTACTGGCTGTGGATTATGTATTAATGTGTGTAAATTTAATGCCTTGCGAAAGGCCGGTGAGGATAATGTCTAAAATAACCAATGTTTTACTCGTTGGAGTTGGTGGTCAAGGAACCATCTTGGCCTCTAAAATTTTAACCCATGCCGCGATAGCCCAGGGTCACGAAGTTAAAATGTCAGAAATCCACGGTATGGCTCAACGAGGTGGATCTGTTGTAACTCAAGTTCGTATGGGAAAAGATGTTTATTCTCCGGTGATTGAACCAGGAGAAGCAGATTTTATCGTTGCCTTCGAGCAGTTAGAAGCTTATCGGTGGGCTCACTTCTTGAAAAAAGACGGTGTCTTAATAGTTAACACTCAAAAGATAGTACCATTACCGGTACTTATCGGAGCCGCAACTTATCCAGAGAGCATTCTTGCCGATCTAAACGATAGAGTTGAACGTTTTATCGAATTGGATGGATTAAAATTAGCAACTGAAGCAGGTAACTCTAAGGCTACGAATGTTGTGCTAATGGGAGTCCTCTCCAAGTATATGGAATTTCCAGAGGACTCTTGGCAAAAGGCACTTGTGGAAAAGGTTCCAGCCAAACTGCTGGAATTGAATAAAAAAGCCTTTGGTTTAGGTGTTGCCGAGGTAAAATGAGTTTATCGATCCGATATGTAAATAAAAACAAGCCCGTGAACTTCAGTCATGAAGGTTTACGGGCTTGTTTGTTATTTAGGATCCGTTCAATTGTTCGATCGTCAGGACTGTCTGCCGGCTTCCTTTCAAGGCCCATTATCTAAAATTCCAGAATCTTGATGTAGAAAATCATGAGTACAGGAAGGCTAAACGGGCATCTTATTAGAAAGCGTTAATTTTTTAAAGTTATATCATTGATTTCTGATAAAGCAAGTTTTCTTATGAAATAACTGAATGTAAAGGAGTTAGAATCTGTCATGAACCCAAAACCAATAGCCGAAGATGTTGGGTACTTGGGAAGTGCTAAGCTAAAAGGGAAAGTTGCAATCATCACTGGAGGAGACAGTGGAATAGGACGAGCAGTATCGATCGATTTAGAGCTTACCCAAATATTTAATCTCAGGATAAGGAAAGCAATAATCTTAAGTCATTATGAGTCATGTTGACTGATAAGAGTCCATTATGACTTGAACTTTTACGGAAACTAAGATAAGCTAAACTAAACATTAATAAGGGATGATCTACAGCAAGCTTGAATAAACAGAATGGTTACAAAGTATCAAGTTTAATAAAGTATGCTTGAAAATAGTGGTTGTAAAATCTAGTTATAGGAAATTGCAAGTTCAATGTTTTATAACTTGCAATTGGCATTGATTTTGCATAATATCAGATCGTGTTCGTTTGTAGTTCTTGAGCCTTTACACATGGGGGGTAGATCGGATTGATCGCGTGGACTCTAAATCCGCGTAGACGGGTGAAACTCCCGTACTCCTCGCCAATAAGTTGAGGGGGGAAACTGAGTGAGTGTCACATGGACGTCGATCCAAAAACAACGGTTGCAAGAACTTAACGCCAGTGAAACCCAACGAGAGATGTGTTTTGAGTCTCATCAAGCGCGCGACAGAGCCTTTCAGGAACAAGAACATTTGTTGGTTGTCGAGGGAAAAAAGCGCTTAATGGAACTACGAGATATTAAGAGAAGACCCGCTTTATCTCTTCTCGAACAGCAACTTATTGAAGCTTTGACTCAGCAGGGATTCGTTCAGGTAGTCACTCCGACGATAATATCAAAAGCATCCTTAGCCAAAATGTCGGTTTCTGATGATCATCCGTTATTTTCACAAGTGTTTTGGCTTGATAACAAACGGTGTTTACGTCCGATGTTGGCACCGAATCTATATACACTCTGGAAAGATTTATTGCGTTTATGGGAAAAACCAATTCGGATCTTTGAGATTGGAACTTGCTATAGGAAAGAGTCTAAGGGTTCTCTACATCTGAACGAGTTTACGATGCTTAACCTAACAGAATTAGGGTTACCAAAGGATCAAAGACATCAACGATTGGAGGAACTTGCTTCATTGGTGATGGATACAGTCGGTATTACCGATTATCAGCTGGAATCAACCTCGTCTGTTGTTTATGGAGATACGTTAGACGTTGTCAAAGGCATTGAGTTAGGATCAAGTGCAATGGGTCCCCATATACTCGACGACCAGTGGGGAATCATTGATTCGTGGGTTGGTATCGGGTTTGGTATAGAACGGCTACTAATGGTTAAGGAAGGATCCCAGAATGTACAAAGCATGGGTAGGAGCCTAACGTACCTTAACGGTGTACGTTTAAATATCTAATAAACTAAAAAGAAATTACTCTTTACAGGGCATTAGGCTTTGTCAAATATTGATTGATTATACTCTTACTCGCATCTCAACAATAATAAATCTCGAAATCTCCTTAAGAAGGGGTTCAGTGATTCCACACTGGACCCTTTTTACTTAAAGATATTACTACAATGGTGGGACCTTCTATGACGATTCTAATCTCGACATCCTCTTACTGTCTTAACTAAGTGTGTAGTGCAAAATAGGGTTACAATTATCTTGGCACAGAATTTGCAACATTTAGAATAAAATTTAAAAGGTGATTTAATGATAGAGTCTACAATTTCAAAACTGGATATGATCTTAGAAAAGGCGGATCGGGAGAGCCCTTTGAACAGAGAAGAACTTATGTATTTATTAACGTTATCAAAAGAAAGTGATCATTCTAAGGTGTTTAACGTTGCTCGTCAACTCCGTACCCGCTACTTTAAAGATAGAGTTTTTATTTATGGATTTGTATATTTCTCAACTTATTGTCGCAATGAGTGCGCTTTTTGTTTGTATCGGAAGTCAAATCATACGTTAGAGCGATATCGTAAAACGGATCTGGAAATAGTTGAGGCGGCATTGAGTCTTGTGAAATCGGGTGTTCACTTAGTGGATTTGACGATGGGAGAAGATCCCCATTATTTTGATAATCGAGAGTCTGGCTTTAAGCATTTGATAAGAACTGTGGAGCGAATTAAATGTAATACAGGAATTCCCCTTATGATATCAGCAGGAGTTGTTTCGGAGGAGATGCTAGGCAAGTTTAAAGCAGCTGGCATCGATTGGTATGCAACCTATCAAGAAACCCATAACCCCGATTTATATCGTAAGCTTCGACTTGGACAAAGCTATACTGAACGAATGGAACGAAAAAAGATGGCCCGTAAGTTAGGATTCCTTATTGAAGAAGGGCTATTAACAGGTGTGGGTGATACGGACGAAGACTTGGTAAATTCACTAGAGGCGATGAGAGATTTAAATGTCGATCAGGTTCGGGTGATGAGTTTTGTTCCCCAGAGGGCTACTCCTATGCAGCACTTCACTTCGGTATCTCGACATAGAGAATTGCTGATCATCGCTATTATGCGTTTACTATTTCCAGATCGCTTGATTCCAGCTTCTTTAGATGTTGATGGCCTAAATGGTTTAGCAGATCGTCTTAACGCCGGGGCGAATGTCGTAACTTCGGTTATACCACCTCAATCTGGCTTAGCTGGAGTGTCGAATCATTCTCTTGACATTGAAGATGGTAACCGAACAATAAGTAAAATCATCCCAGTACTTGCTCAGAACGGACTGGTTTCGGCGAGTAGAGAAGAATTTGCGGAGTGGATCAAAAAGCGTCAAAATCATTGATCAATTCCTTAGGAGGAACATTAGTATGAGGGTTGTTGTAGTAGGGGGTAAGCTTCAAGGAGTCGAGGTGGTCTATCTAGCGAAGAAGGCTGGTTGGGAAGTTGTGCTGGTTGATA